>JAKQXK010000625.1 GCA_029561505.1 Spirochaetota bacterium
CGACACCGGGTGCGACGGGCAGCGCCGTTGCCGCAACCGGATAAAGCTGCGGAAAACGCTTATAGCCGTTGAAGTAATAGAGTGACGTATCGACTTTTCCGAAGAGTTGCTTCTGGTAGCGCACGGCGCCCTGAGGCCGCCAGCGGTTGTACGGCGTTTCGTAGCGGTTTGCGTCGGGGTCGTAGATGACGTTGGGGGTAATCGTCTGCATGCCGACGGTTGTCTGCGGCAGTGCCCCTGAAAAATCGAAGCGGTTGCCGGCGATCGGCAATTTTGCCGGGGTGAAGTAGGGCAGATAGTACACTTCGAAGGTATGCGGATTTTCATCACCAATGATGAAGCGCGTGCGCAGTGCGGGTTCGCCCACTTTAGGCGCGTCAAAAAAATCGAGCGATTGGTCAGTCTGGTTTAAAATGTCTGAGTGTGCGACCGATTCGACGGTCTTCCATGAAAACACCTGATAGCCAGCGCGCATTTCAAAGCGGCTCGTGACAAAATCAGCGTAGATGTCTTGTGGTAAAAAGCGGCGGCGGTTCTCGTCTTTCACATCAACGACGCCACGCGGGTTCGCTCTGAACTCCCAATACTTACCAGTCTTGAGGTTGAGATCGATTTGCCCATCGAATGTGCCGACGTGAGTGGGCATGTTATCTTTGGGGGCGTCTTTCGGGAAATACCAGTAGTTCATACCGATATTGCCTTTGTAGTTGAGCCTTGTGTTTTCGGAGAACTCAACGCTCTGCGCGTGCGCGCCATTAACCACGGCGGTCACGGCGAGCACGGCGATAATCCTGGACCGTGAGATTTTCATCGTCACCCTACTGGCCTGTGGTGAGCCTGTCGAACCATCGAAGGGTGACTACTGCAGACGCTGCAGGTTGCGTTCGGTGAAAAGGTCGTTGCTGAGGCCCGATTTCATCTTGCGGCTTGTGAACTCGAGTACGCTCTTCTTTTTTGTCTGCAGGTTTTCGACGCTGATCTTCTGGCTGCGCCAGGTGCTGCCATATTGTTTGTGGCCGTCGAAGGTCATGATTTTCAGCAGTGAATTCTTGCGGTCGAAGAAGTCTTGCCTCAGCACGAGATTCGCGTCTTTAGAAATCCACATTTTGATTTTGGTGTAACCGCTGTTGGCATACGTCGGCGTTTTTTCGAGCACGTAGCAGGGTTTACCCTTGTAGTTGTCATCGGCGAGTTTTGTGTACTTGAAGCGGTCGAGCGTGTTGCCGCCGACGTCTTCGTACGTGAACTCGCTGCCCATGAATGAGCCCGTTTTACCTGATGAGGATATTCTTTTGACACGGCGTAGTTCGGGCAGGTAGAGCCATTGGCTGTCGTCGCCCTTCGGGTCTTGGTGTGTCAAGAGCGACGTGCCGCGCACATCGGCCGGCTCAAGAAACTGAAACAATTGGTAGTCACGGCTGCCTGCGCGTTCGAGCGTGAAATTCTTGGTTTTGCGCGTCACGACCGAACCGTTGGCGGCTATGAGGCTCATCGTCGATTCGACGGTTTCGTCACCAAAATTGCGCTGCGTTTTTTCGGCTTTTGCGGCGATGTCATAGGCTTCGTCGCCATAAACGGCAAAAACGGCCATACCAAAGAGGAGTATCTTTTTAACCATTTGGTTAATTTATTGCCTGCAGATTTGGCCGCAACAAAAAATAGTGATTTTACCCTCGCGGTTTGATCAGATGTTCATTCGGCGTGGCAGGTACCTTTTCGCAAACCCATTAATCGGGGCCAAGATCAACGGTTTCGAGCTGATAGCCGCCTGCCGCGTTCGAGTGCAGAATGGCGTAGCGAATGCCGACCCCGTCAAACTGTTCGGGTCTGCCGCCGCCGGTACCCACGATCACGTTGCGAATCGCATCGACGTAGAAATCCTGATAGCTGTGAATATGGCCTGCAAACACGATATCGACGCCGTGGTCGAGTGCCATATTCAAAAAGCGCGCAGCCTGAAAGCGCGAGTTGAAGCTGTTGTTGCGCATGCCCGATTCGTCGAACGGCGGCACATGCATGAACATCATTTTGAGGCCCGACCCTGATGCGCCCAGTTCGCTCTCGGCGTACCTGAAGATTTCTCGGCTGATGCTTTGGTCGGCCGAATCAAGCACGAGAAAAAAATCGCCTTTATGCGTGAACGAAAAGTTGGTTGTGCCAAACAGCCGTCGGTAGAAATTCATGTAGCCGTCACGAAAGCCCTCGTGGTTTCCGTAGGCAGCGTACACCGGGCCCGCGAATTTTTCTGACAACGAAAGCGCCCAGTTGTATTCGTCGCTGTTCGGTTGGTTTATAAAATCGCCCACGAGTATAAAGAAGTCGAGCGCCCGTGTTTTTGCACTTTCAGCGATGAGCGTCGCGGTGGAATCACGGTAATGCAGGTCGCCGACGACACCGAAGCGGTAGGCTCCGCCGCCGGTGAAGTTTGCCACGGTTGCGCCGACCGATGCACCTGCCGCAATAGTAACAGCCCATTCGACGACTCCCGGTTTCGGCCCTGCAGTGACCGTGCCGGTACTTGCAGTCGGCAGGGCGTCATGCCGCATGTTGCTGAGTTTGAACACGAGATTTACGGGGGCGGCGTTGCGCGACAAAAATGAAACTTCAAGCGTCGGCCTTTGTGCCCGGGCTTCAATCTTGCCGTCGACGAGCGCAACGGGTGCGAACTTTACCTGTATGTCAACGTCGTTCACGGTGATCTTGCCGACGCTTTGGTTGAGATCAAAACGCTCTTTCTGAGGGTTCACGAGGCACGCCGAAAAAAGCACCGCCGCGAGAGTCACGGCAATGAAATAGAGTTTTGGTGTTTTCAAAAGTTAACCCCCGCGAGCACAAACAGCCTGTAGCCGCGCCCATGCTCGAAAGTGACGCGCGTGAAAAAATTGCCCAGAAAAACCTCAGCCTGGTGCACGAACGTACCGCCGAGAATCCAGGCGCCACCGAGAATGTTGTCTTTGCGAAAATTGTAGGCGCTCGAAAGTTCAGTGAAGCGTGTGACGCGCATGCGCACACCGTGCACCAGAATCAGGTTCGCGAAGTACGCATCGTTCTGAAAGTTCGGCGTCTGCCTCAGATGAATGTATTGCCTGCCGACGCCGACTGTCGTGAAGAAGGCTATGCCCCTGAGGCTCTTTCTGAAATAGTCGGTCAGGTGCGCAGGGTATAGTGTGAATTCACCGAGACCGTTGACTGAGGTGAGCGCAAAACCTTCTGAAGACATCTCGTGCCGCGCTTCGAACGTCGCATAGAGGTCGGCCCATTTGGGCCGCAGCACGCGGTAGCCGGTGTCGAGGCCGAAGTTCTGGTAGGTGCGTTTGTCTTCGATGTCAAAAAGCCCGCGAACGAAAAAGTTTTCCCGCGCGAACTTGCCGTCGAAGCGGTAGAGCCCGTAAATCTCTGATTCTGTATCGTCTTGCTTGATGTAACCCGCGGCGAACCAGGTGCGTTGGTTGGGGTTCACCGGCGTATCGGTAATCATGCTTAACCCCGAGACGCCCAGAAAGTCGGCTGTCCAGCTGGTGAAAAAATGCGACATGCCGACAAAGCCGATCGTATAGACGCCGGGAACGAGCACTGCCGCGTTGCCGGTGGCAAACGCGGGCAGGCCGACAGCGAACACCAGAATGATCGAAACCCCCTCGGTGATCATGAGATCGCGCGCCGCTTTATAGTTGCCGGCGGCCAGATGCCCCGAGCCGTGAAAGACAAGGCCTGGCACGACCGAAGCAATAATTGGCAGCGCGCGCGGCGGTTCGCCCGTATCATCTTTCGTGTGTGGTTCAGCGGCGAGCTGTGGTGGTGCGATAATGATTTTTGCGTCGCTCTTTGTGTCGGGCCGGGCCGCTAGCAACGGCATCAAAGCGATGAGAAAAAGAACCGCAGCAACCTGACGCATGACCATAATTTCCAGAGGTCACAATTTAGCATAACGAAGCGCGGTTGACCAAGAATTAGCCTGCACTTTAGACAAAGCCTGGCGGATTATGCCGGTAATGTTTTGCGTTTACGCAGCAACAGCCGTTTGTTTTGCATTGATGAGGATATCTCACGCATGCCCGAGCTGCCCGAAGTTGAAACCGTACGCCGTTCTCTCACCGGGCTTATCGGCCAAACACTGCAACGCGTCGAAGTGCCCGACGGCAGGCTGCGCTACCCGGTTAGGCTGCGCCAGTTCGAAATGGCGCTAGGGCAAGAACTCAGTGCGCTGCGCCGCTTCGGCAAGTATCTGCTGCTCGACTTTGGTGAGTTTTCACTGCTGTTTCATCTGGGTATGACCGGCCGACTGCTGCTGACCGAGCCCGAGGCCTCGGCATACACGAAAGTTGTGTTTCGCTTTTCAGGCGCGACGTTGTGCTTCATTGACGTGCGGCGGTTCGCGTTCGTGCTCACAGGCGGTGCGGCGACCAAAGCCTTGCCCCAGGGGGGCGACGCGCTTGAAGTTGCCGACAGGCAGGCGCTGATAGCCCGAATTCGGCAGAGCAGTGCGCCTATTAAGTCGATCTTGCTGAACCAGAAGATCATTGCAGGTATCGGCAATATCTACGCTTCAGAAATGCTGTTCGCCGCAGGTATAGCTCCGCAACGCAAGGGAAAGCGCATTAGTATCGCCGAGGCAGAACGGCTCATCACGGCGGGTGAAAAAGTCTTGCGGCGCGCGATCGACAAAAAGGGCAGCAGCATTTCAGATTTTGTCTATTCGCTGCCTGGCGAACGCGCCTACAGCAGCGGTGCCTACCAGAAAGAATTTCTCGTCTATAACCGGGCGGGCGAACCCTGCAAAAAATGCGGAGCCCTGATTCAGAAGACAGTTCTCAGCGGGCGCAGTACGTTCAGCTGCAAGCATTGCCAAAAGTAGGGTATCTGGCAGGCTGCGTCGAAACTTCAGAAAAAGTAAAAAGCCTCGTCGTTTAACAAGGCAAACAACTGCTAATCAGTAATTCGAAAACACGCGCGCAGGGTCGAAGTGCTTCTCTGCGATAATTTCGCGGCAGGTCTGCATCATGTCTTTTGAACCGATGATGATGATTGCGGCAAAAGGTGCAAGCTCGAGCGTCTGCAGAACATTTTGCACATGCTGCGGCGCCTCCGACCGGGAATATGCGCGCAGTTGTCTGACTGGCATCGCCGGCCGCAGGCAGTCGAGGTCGGGTTCAGCCGCTGCGTCGGCAACGCCGTAGAGCAAAGTATCTGCCGCCCGGCCGAGCTTTTGCCTTTCAATCAGCGCCGGGCGAATCGCCGAGACGCCTGTACCATGCGTCAGAAACAGAAAAGGCCTCACGTCATGAAAATCTGCGGCGAACCCCGCACCCTGTGGTGCAGAAAATGTCCAGAGCGCTTCGTCTTGAAAAACCTGGCGCGCTACAAAAAGCAGTTCAGACTCCGTCGGGTGCGAGGCTAATGCCAGAAAACGGGGTTTGGGGTCACCCTCTGATGCGAGAGTTGCGTATTGCCCGGGCACAAAATTATACTCGCGAGGCCGCTCGAACCGCAGATGCGTATAACCTGCGGCATCGGTGATTGTGGCTATTGCCTTTGCCTGGTATTGCATATTGCCTCGCTCAGAGCAGGTGAATGTGTTTTTTATAGATTTTTTCGAGAAACTGCGTCTCGTGCCCGCGAACGTACTGCGTGAATTCAAAGAAAATTTCGCGCGATACGGGTTTCGTCGCGGCATAACCTTCTTCAAATACCTTGTAGAGTTTCAGTGCGCCGACAGTGCGCGCTGCGAGAGAAACCGGTCGCATCACAACCCCCGCCAGCGGATGTTTGCTCAGCTCAAAAAATGATTCGAGGTTTGTGACGACCAGCTTCAGCTGTTTCACCCGTGCGTTCATGTCATTTGCCTTGCGGTACAGCGCCGGCAGCTTTTTTAGGTCGACGTGCTCGATACCGTCATGCTTCACAATATACTTTTTGTCTTTGCGAATCACGTCGGCCATCTGCATGTCAAGCTCGTCGGTTAATTCGTTCAGTAGCAGCAGGTTTTCTATGCGGTCGCGGCTCTTTTCTGACACCATGCCCTTGAACCGGTTGTAGGTTTTGACTGCGAGTTCGTCGCGTTCGGCTTTGCCTTCGAGCGTATAGATTTTCTCGAAGAAATAGTCCGCGAGGTTGCGGGTTTTTTCATCTTGAAAGTACTCGCTATAGGTAAGGTGCGAGCGTCTCACATGTGTGTTGACGATGATCTGGTGGTAGTGGTCGACCACGCGGGCCACAACCGGGAGCAGAAAAGCCGGGTCAACCGAATAGCCCGCTGGCAAAACCGGCGCGCTGCCCTAAATCGCTTGGCGCGGTCTCGAAGCATTCAAATGCGCTTGCAGAAGCTGCAATTGCCCATGCATTACCTCTTTAAAATATCGTTCAGGCTGGGCATTGCGGCAGTGATTGCCGCCGGCAGTTTCTTGCCGGCAAAGTCAGACCAGCGTGAAAAAGAACGCCTGCGTTTCACACTCGTGCAGATTGATCAACGCGCATACCTTTCGCTCGCGAATCTCAGGCGGGTTCACCCAGGTCTGCAGGCGAGTTTTGACAAGGGTGAGGCGCAGGGCGAGCTACGCTACCAGAAGCGTATCATTCTTTTTCGGCTCGACGAATCACAATACCAGTCGCAGAGTGAAATACGCGAGCTAGACGATGTCGGCGCGATCGAAGACGACGGCATATTTCTTTCGCGTGAATTTGTCGAAGAGATACTCACCGAACTCAGCGTTCCGGTTTCGTACCGGTTCAACCGCAACAACCTGCTGGTCGTGCGCGACAAACCCCGCGCCACGACTGAAAAACTCGATTTTATCTACATCGACGCCGGCCACGGCGGCAAAGACTCGGGCGCGCTCGGCTATTTCGACGTCAACGAGAAAGATATCACGCTTACCCTTGCGCATGCTCTGCGGGCGCAGTTGAAAGCCGACTTTCCGCACGTGCAGCTTTACATGACGCGCAGCGGCGACCGGTTTATTCGCCTGGAAAAACGCAGTGACCTGGCAAACCGTCGAAACGACAAGGGCCGTTTTGGTATTTTCGTGAGCATACACTGTAACTCGACACTCTCGCCCCGCGTGAAAGGGTTCGAGGTCTATTACCTGGCCCAGAACCCCGACAACAGCAAAACGAGGCAGCTGATGCTGCGCGAAAATCTCAAGTTCGAGAGCAGCAGCTACATACGCAAGCTCACCAGCCAGCTGATGAATGCGCAGATACAACGTGAAAGCAAAACCCTGGCGCGGCAGGTATTTTCGGGCATGGCGAATCGCCTTGACGGTATGATTAAACCGCGAAAAGTGAAGAAGGCAGATTTCGCGGTTTTGAGGGGTTCTCTCATGCCCGCGATTCTCATAGAGACGGGCTACCTGACGAACAGAGACGACCTGAAGCGGCTGAATAGTGTTGAATACCGCAAGGCGTTTGCAGAGGGTGTAAGCCGGGGTATCGGGGTCTTTTTAAGTGAACTGGCAAAAGCTGAAAAATAGCGTTCTTTCTGTACCGGCGGGCATTGAAGCCCGCATCAACCGGGTCATCGGTTACCTGAGAAATCCTCTTCATTTGTTTCGGTTTCTGGCGATTTTGCTGGTGCTTGATTTCGTTGCTTTTATGGCTCTGACGCGCAGCAGCTATCTGATGATGCTGAATCCGCTGGCGTTTCTGTTTTCTGCCCCCGCCGAGGCGCGCGATTCGATTGAATTGTATTTTCCGCGGTCGCTGTCGCTGACGGGTATCGAAAAGATCTATTCTGAAGACGAGGCGCCTGCCAAAGAAGCGGGCAACAAAACGCCGCTCGATGCTGCCGGCGAAAAGCCGCTCGGCGACACTGCCGTTGGTGAAGAGACGATTCTCACGCGTAAGCAGGTACAGAAACCGGTCACCAACGTTGGTGGCGTAGAGCTTACGCCGGGCGAAGCGATGGCGCGGCGCGTGTTGCTTGAGCTGATCGCGGGGCCCGCAGGCGAAGTTGAAACTCTCAAGGCGCGCAATCTGCTGAAAGATTCGATGTTTCTGCGCTCACTCTGGACTCACCAGGGCACTGTTTTTGTTTCAACAGACAAAACAACCTGGGAAAAAATGACTCCCAACGAGCGCAAAATAACTGAGTATTGCATCGTCGAATCGCTGCGCAAGAACCTTGGCGGCGAAAAATTTGCGCTGCTCAAAGAGTGACATGACACAAATAACTCCGCAAGAAATTGAAAGCGCTGCCAATGTGCTGCGCGGACGCATAAATTTTCCGTTGCAGGTCGGCATCGTGCTTGGGTCGGGCCTTTCTGACATGGCAGAGCGCGCAGAAAAAAGCGTTGCGGTGCCCTATGCGCAGATTCCGGGTTTTCCGCAATCGACGGTCGAAGGGCACGTCGGCCGTTTTG
>JAKQXK010000629.1 GCA_029561505.1 Spirochaetota bacterium
GGCAGGCGGTGCGCGAAGCGGTTGTTGGGCATGCGGGCAGCGTTGTCGCCTACGCGCTGAAGCCCGCTCGGGTTATCAGACCACGCCTCTTTGTGTTCGACACCGATTCGACATTCATCAATCAAGAAGTGATCGACGAAATTGCTGCGTTCGCCGGGTTCAAGAAAGAAGTCGCAGAAATAACCGAAATGGCAATGCGGGGAGAACTCGATTTTAACAGCGCTCTAGCAGAACGCGTTTTGCTGCTCAAGGGAGTGTCGGCCGAAGTTTTGCCTGAAATCAAGCGAAACCGATTATCGCTCACGCATGGCGCCGCAGAGCTCGTGAGCGATCTCAGGCAGCGTGAAGCATTTACCTACCTGCTCTCAGGGGGGTTCAGTTTTTTTACTTCGGCTTTCAGGCGCGACCTGAAGCTCACGGGAGATTATGCCAACGAACTCGAAATCGTTGACGGCCGTCTCACCGGCAAGACGCTGGGCGCAATTGTGAACCGGCAGCGTAAGGCAGAATTACTCCACCAGCTGGCCGCTGAGCACGGCGTGACAACCGCAGAAACAGTGGCAGTCGGCGATGGCGCCAACGACATCGACATGGCGGTGCAGAGCGGATTAGGCATTGCGTTTTGCGCGAAGCCCGCTCTGGTCAACGCAGTGGATGCGGCGATTTTCGAGCGCGATCTGCGCTTTGTCGCCGAGCTTGCCTTTGCCTGACATGGCAGACCTCGCAGCGGAATATTTATCCCGCATTGAGGATTTCAAAAAGCAACATGCATTGATCAGTAGTGAAGACCCGGCGGCCCTGTTCATGCGTCTGAACGGCGGCGAGCTTGCGGCTCTGGACGAGGGGGTGTCTCAGGGGCGCTGGCTTCTGAACGGCAAGCTGCTGCACTCTGACCGCGATGCGTCGCGTGAAGCAGCCCGGGCCGCAGCTGCATTCGGCTCAGCACGCGCGCTGGTGTGTGTGTCTGTCGGTGCCGGCTACATACTTGGGCATTTGCCCGCTACCGTGCGCGATGTGCTGATCATTGAACCCAACCCGTTCTGTCTGGCGGCGTTTTTTCTTTCGGCCGAATTCAAGAAATGCCGCGCGCGCCTCACGCTCTATACCGACGCGCTGACCGCGACCGACGCCCTCGAAACAATATTGCCGTGGCTACAGGGCAAGAATCTGAAGCAAACCCTGATCTATGTGCACCCGGCGGCGAGGGCAGCAGATACAGCGCTCTATACGCGCGCATACGAACGTGTCGTGCAGCTCTTCGAAAAACGCAGCGTTAACCAGGCGACGATCGTTAAGTTTCAGCGCCTGTGGAACAAGAACATCTTTCTCAACCAACGGGTGATGCCCACGGCGGGTACGTTGCACGACCTGTTGCAGCTACCTGCACCCGAGGCGATCGTGCTCGCCGGTGCGGGGCCATCGCTTGCAGAATCTTTCGGCGAACTCAGAGCGAACCGTGACCGGTTTGTGCTCATCGCCGCAGACACCGCAGTCGTGCCGCTTGCAAAAGCCGGTATATATCCTGACCTTGCGTTCGCCGCTGACCCGCAGTGGGTGAACCACCATTTTGCAGAGACTTCTGACGCCGCGCACGCCGCGTGGGTCATGGACCCTGTAGTCTGCCCCCAGATACCGCGCGCTCTGGCGATGCAGAGCACGCGCTTGTTCTTCTGGAACAACGTCTTTCTGAGCGATCGGGTGCTAAGGCCAGCTGACCGGGGTGATGTGGCGCATGGTGGCTCTGTTTCGACCAATGCGTTTGACATGGCGACTCGTTGGTTGCTGAACCGCCGCGCCGGCTCTGGGCCGGGCAGGCTCATTTTGGTCGGTCAAGATCTGTCATTTCCGAACCGACAGGCGCACTGCAAAGGGGCTGTGCTCGAGGCCCAGGTCTACGCGCGTTCACATCGACTGAGCGCGATGGAACAGCATAATCTGAGGCAGATGCGCGCATTGCCGGTGCTTTGGGTGAAGGGCATTAGACAGGCGCGGGTCGCGACAAACGCCAAACTGGCGATCTTTCTTGAATGGTTTGCGGCGCGCGCCGCAGAAAAAGACCCGCTGATTCGGCTCATCAATTCAACGTATGACGGCGCGCACATCGCGGGTTTTGAACACGCGCCGCTGGGTCTCGCGCTCGAAGGCCTGGCAGCCGCCCGATTCAGTGTGCCCGCAGTGCGCGAGGCGAGGTCACCTGCGGGTGAGCGTATGGCGAAGCTGATCGAAGACCTGGCAACGATTGCGCGGCTCATGCAAGAAAACGCGCGCCTCAGCCTTATCGCGGCGCCCGATCAGAAATCGCTGCAAAAACTCAATGCAAACGATGAACATTTCAAGAGCCTTAAAACGGCCAAAGACATTGCCGCGCTCGCGCAGCAGGCTCTGATTCTCAAAATCACTGAGCATGGCGAAGACGTTAATGCGCATGAATTCTACCACGCGATGGCCCGCGCGGCGCTTGAGGTGCGCCATTGGGCCCGCAAGGTCGCGCTGGGCTGAAAACGCTTTCCGTTTACGCGTCAGCCTGATAAAGTGTGCCATGTTTCGCACCATCGCCTTCGTCGCAGCAACTGCGATCTCGGGTGTGCCAATCTTCGCGCAAAAACAGATGAAGACCGTTGCGGTCGTTAACTTTGTGAACAGCGCCGGGCAACCGGGCCTTAACTACCTCAAGACGGCCTTGCCCGAATCGATCACCGGGTCGCTGAGTGCTTCACGCGAAATTTCTGTCGTCGAGCGCGGCGGCCTCACCGCTCTGCTCAGAGAACTTGAGCTCGAGCAGAGTGGGGTGGTCAATACCGGCGAAGTCGCGCGCGCGGGTAAACTGGCGCGGGCAGATGTTCTGCTGATGGGTAGCTTTTCGGGAAACCCCGAAAAGATCACGGTGACGCTCAAGGCTGTCGATGTCGTAACCGGGGTTGTGCTCGAAGGGCGCAGCGTATCGGCGCCACTCGCCGAAATTCTTGAACTGTGCGGGCAGACTTCGCTCGCAATGGCGTCGGCTATCGCTGGCGGTAAAACGGGTCTTGTAACCGTGACGAGCTCGCCCGAGGGCGCAGAAATTCTGATCGACGGCATCGTTGTTGGCAAAACCCCGCTCGTCGAATATAAGGTGTCGACTGGGTCGCACTCGCTTTTCTTGCGCAAGAGCGGCTATCGCGAAGAAGAAAAGACCATCAACATCAGGGCGGGCAAAACAGAACGCTACGTTGAAACACTGGCGCCCGCGCGTGAGAGCGTGCAGATGTTTCTGGGGTTCGGCTACCAGCGCGTCTTCCCGTCGGCTGCTGCGCTGCAGGCTGGCAATGTGTTCTCGGGGCAGCTCGGCGTCAACTTCGGCCGCTGGACTGCCGACATCGCCTTTGCATTCAATAATAACTGGAACCACACCTATTCATATTCAACGCCGTTCGGTTCATTGTCACAGAAACGCGAATACACGGTGAGCGCATTTCTGCTAGGCATTGCCGTTGAGCCGTTTCAGTTAGGGCAATACGTTTCACCTTATGTGGGCGTCTTCGGCGGTTTTACTATCGTCAACGACTATCGCCTTAAAGGCAGCGACGACGAACGCGAGCGCCTCGCATCTTTCGATCTTTTGCAACTGGGCGTCAAAGCCGGCTTGGAAATTATGCCGAAGCTGCGCGTGAGCCTGTTTCTCGAAGGCCGGTATACAGCCTTTACCAGCGCCATTCAGCGCTCGACTTTTGTCAGTCAGGGTATTCTCGGTGAACCGACGTCGACAACCAGCGACCTGAATCTCACAAATTTCTCGATCGGCGGCGGCGCGCGTTTGAATTTCTGAGGGTCAAAAGGGGGATATAGAACATGAAAAAGACATTTGCACTCATTTTAGCCGGCGCTCTGTTTCTACCAGCCTGCAACCAGATAGAAGAGCAGCCTAAGACACTGATCTTTGAAGGTACGAAAGAAATATCACTGACGTTACCGCTGAACAACCAGAACCTGGGCACTTCGCCGATGACCTATAGTGTACCCAGCGAGGTCAAATTCATCGTCTTTGGCCTATTTAACGCTGATATTACAACCTCTGGCAAGACAATCACGAATCCCACGGCTTTTGTTGCCGGCAGCCGTGATGGGCTTGCCGATTTTATTCGTGGGTCACAGACGCGCGCCAGTTTGCACCCTTATAATCAGTCCAGCAAAGATTTTGATGCCGGTAACTTTAATCCACCGGCTATGACTTATTACTGGGCAGTTTGGGGTTATGACCAGTACGGCAATCTAACGCACTCATCGGCACGGCGACAGGTGGTGTTTCCGTAGCGTAGCCAGAGCTCTCGCGCTTGATCGGCTGCCGATTGAGTTATCCGGTAGCGACCGACATGATGCCAAGCTCACAAGCCTGAAGATTTTCAAACCACAGAGGACACGGAGAAACACGGAGGCAGAAAATTTCTGAGTGTTTCCTCCGTGTACCTCCGCGTCCTCCGTGGTGACATACCTCAGCACCTACTTTAGTTCAATTTCAGAATCTTCGCGGTGCGCTTGCGCGTGCGCTGAACCAGCGCCGCGCTTTTTTGCAGCGCGGTTTCGCTGGCGGGTATCATCTTTTTCAGCCGCTTCTGCCATTCAGGTGTTTCCATTTTACTTTCGAAGCATTTTTGCAGAATATCGAGGCCCACTGCGGCAGAAGTCGAGGCGCCGGGCGAGGCGCCGAGCAGCGCAACCAGCGAGCCGTCAGCCGCTGCGATAATTTCAGTGCCGAACTCGAGAACTCCACCTTCTTCTTCGTCGGCGCGAATCACCTGCACGCGCTGGCCCGCGGTCAGAAGTTCCCAGTCTTCTGATCTGGCTTCGGGCATGAATTCCCGCAGTGCCTGCATGCGCTCTTCATGAGACTGCGTCGCCTGTTCGATCAGGTATTTGGTGAGCGAGAGGTTGTGCAGGCCGGCTGCGATCATGGGGACTATGTTGGTGAACTCGAGAGATTTCATGAGGTCGAGGTACGAACCCTTTTTCAAGAATTTGGTTGAGAAGCCTGCATATGGCCCAAACAGCAGTTCTTTTTTGCCGTCGATAAAGCGCGTGTCGAGATGAGGCACCGACATCGGTGGAGTGCCCACAGCGGCTTTGCCATAAACCTTTGCGTGGTGGCGCTCAATGACCTCGCGGTTTTTGCAGCGCAGCCACTGGCCGCTGACGGGAAAACCGCCGTAGCCTTTTGCCTCTTCAATATCTGACTTCTCGAGCGGGTGGCGGCGCGCTGCCGCTGCTCGAGAAGTCAGATATTGAAGAGGCAAAAGGCTACGGCGGTTTTCCCGTCAGCGGCCAGTGGCTGCGCTGCGAAAACCGCGAGAGATCGGAAGAGC
>JAKQXK010000266.1 GCA_029561505.1 Spirochaetota bacterium
TGGTTCAATGCAGCCGTCAGCGAGGGCGAATATGTGCTCGCAGCCTGCATGGTCGCGCCGGGGTTTGATTTCGCCGATCTCACATTCCAACCTTCGTAGAGGTAGGCTTAAGCCTACCCCCTACGAAGGTATTCTCTGTAGCGTTTGCTACAATAAAAATTGACGACATGTTCATGTTTGACTATTTTGCCGGCATGGTTAAACGCTTACCCCGGCTGATTCCGTTCACCAACGAACACAATGCCTTTCGCAAGATGGCGGCCGATTTTTTTGCCAAAGAGTGCACGCCGCGCATCGACGAGTGGGAGGCGGCAGGCGAAGTCACGCGCGATGTGTGGGAGAAAGCCGGTTCGCTCGGCATGATCTGCCCCAATTTTCCCGAAGAGTATGGCGGGCTCGGTCTCGACTTCTTTTATAACGTGATCGTCAATGAAGAACAGGCGAAAGCAGATGTGTCAGGTTTCGGCCTGCCGCTGCACGCCGATGTGGTGGCACCGTATATTCTGCATTTCGGTTCGGACGAACAAAAGAAGCGCTGGTTGCCCGACATTATTCAGGGCAAAAAAATTCTCGCGATTGCGATGACAGAACCCGGCACGGGGTCAGACCTCGCGGCCGTCGCGACACGCGCGGTAGATAAAGGAGACCACTTCATTCTGAACGGTTCGAAAACCTTCATCTCGAATGGCCAGCTCTGCGATCTTTGTATCGTCGCGGCGCGCACGGGCGAGGGACAGGGCGGCATTTCGCTGCTCGTCGTCGAACGCGGTATGCCGGGTTTCGAGCGCGGGCGCAAGCTGAAAAAAATCGGTATGCACTCGCAAGATACGTCGGAGCTCCATTTCAACGACGTCAAGGTGCCCAAGGCAAACCTGCTCGGCCGGCAGAACGCCGCATTTCGTTACCTGATGCAGGCGCTCGCGCAAGAGCGCCTCGTTGTCGCGATGGCGAATATGGTTTCTGCCGAACGTGTGCTTGACCAAACCGTCAAATACTGTAACGAACGGCGCGTCTTTGGCAAACCTGTCGGCAGTTTTCAGAACACGCGCTTCAAACTCGTCGATATGTACGTCGAGCAAGAGGCTGCGCGCAGCTATCTTGACCGTGTGCTGATGATGCATGCTGCGGGTGAAAAAACCACGGCAGAGGCATCAGCTGCAAAATTGCAGTGTTCTGAGTTGCTGCAGAAGCATGCGTCCGCCTGCCTGCAGTTCTTTGGCGGCTACGGTTTTATGATGGAATACCCGATCGCGCGCGCGTATACCGACAGCCGCGTGCAGACAATCTATGCAGGAACTTCTGAAATTATGCGCGATATCGTTTCAAAAAATCTGGGGTTAGCAACATGAAAGACACGAAAGAATTTATGGCCGCCGAGGCCGTCAAAATGAACGGTGCGGCGGTGGGCATACCCACACGCAACCTGCAGTTTAAGCACCCCGAAGAGGTGCCGCGCTATTTTGCCTACAACGGCAGTGTCGTGGGCACTTCGCTCAAGGCTGTGTTCTCGGCGATCTTTCCGCCGGGTGAGCGATTTTTTGTCGAATCGGTGCGGCACTTTCGTGATCAGGTGAAAGACCCGGTGCTCAAGGCAAAGATCACCGGGTTTATCGGGCAAGAGTCGATGCATGGCCGTGAGCACGAGAGTCTCAACGAGTGGTTTGAAAAGCGTGGCTTTGATATGGCTTTTCCCGAAGCGCAGATCAAATTCAGCCTGTGGCTATGTGAACGGTTTTCACCGTCGCAGCAGCTGGCGATCACCACTCTGGCCGAACATTTCACCGCGCACCTCGCCGAAGAGTGGCTCACGCACGAAGAGTTTCGTGGCAGCACCCATTCTGAGATGCTCAAACTCTGGACCTGGCATGGCATCGAAGAGCTTGAGCATAAAGAAGTCGCCTACGACATGCTGCAGCAGGTAAGCCAAAACGAACACCTCGAGCGTATTCTTGCAGTCCCGATTATCGTTACCTGCATGGTGCCGGGTATTCTGGGCTCATGGTTTTACCTCGTCGCGCGCGAAGGCAAACTCTTCGATGTGCAAAGAAATCTGAGTGACCTGTGGGCGCTATTCAAACCGGGTGGTTTTCTGACGAACGTGCTCGTGCAAATGCCGCAGTTTTTAAAGAAGGATTTTCACCCCAACCAGCGTGATACGCGTGCGCTGGTGGAGCGGTATCGTTCAGAATATTTTTCTGATAAGGGGACAGTAGCGGAGGAGTTCAAGAATCGCAAAGCAATAGCTGGGTAGCTTTATCGAGAAAAGACCACCCTGCAAGCGCCGCCAAGAACTTAAACGAAAAATAAGCCGTGCGGCTCAAAATTCGCTAAGAAATTGCAGGCGCTGTGACTCTTCGAGTCACACGCAAAACGCCCGTTGGGCTGCCTGCAATTTCTTTTCTGCCCGCGCGGGGCAGAAGCGCGAATTTAGAGGCCGATTACCATACCACCATCCACACGCAGTATCACGCCGGTAATAAAATCGGCATCAGACGACGCGAGAAAGCGCACGGCCTTAGCGATATCGGCGGGCTCACCGCGTTTCGGTAGCGGGGTCTGTTTGATGACTTCTTCTTTCCACTTGTCGGGCAGGTTGCTCGTCATGTCGGTGAGAATAAAACCCGGGCAGACGGCATTGACAGTAATGTTGCGCGAAGCAAATTCACGCGCTGCAGTTTTCGTGATTGCGATCACTCCGGCTTTAGCCGAACCATAGTTCGCCTGGCCCGCGCTGCCGACGAGGCCTGCCACCGATGAGATATTCACGATTTTGCCATACTTGGCTTTCATCATCACTTTCGTCGCCGCCTGAATACCGAAGAACACACCCTTGAGGTTCACGTTCTGCACGAGATCCCAGTCTTCTTCAGACATGCGTAACAATAGGTCGTCGCGTATTGCGCCGGCGTTGTTAACCCAGATGTCGAGACGGCCGAGCTTTTCAACCGCGGCGTTGGCGAGTGCGGTCTGCTCATCTTTTTTCGTGACGTTGCAACCGACGCCGATCGCCTTCACGCCATACTTCGCAGCGATTTCATCGGCGGTCTTCTGCGCGCCCTCAGCGTTGATATCTGAGATCAGTATGTTGCACTGCTTTTCAGCGAGTGACTCTGCAATCGCACGGCCAATACCGCGCTGCGAACCCGTAATAACGGCGACTCTGTCTTTAAACATAGGTCGAAATCTATCGACGCGTTATGCGGTAAAGTTCTATTGTAGCGTTTGCTACAAGAATTGTTCGCTTTTTGTTTATACATGAGCCATTGGGGCAGCTCGACGCAAGGTCGAACGTGCCCGATTATTGTTGACTCGCCATTCTTTCTCGCCTGTATAAGCCATGCACGTCAAGTTCACCTATTGGGCAGAGGCTGACGGTAAGGTACTTGGTTACCTCAACGATTTTCCGGATCACTGGACCCAAGGCGAAGATCTGGATGATTTGAAGTCACACCTTCAAGATCTGTACACAGATTTCAATACTCAGAATTTACCGGGCATCAAGAGGGTAAGCGAGTTGGAAGTTGTGTGAAACGCAACGATTTAGCCCCAAAATAGGGGATGTTGTACTCCCGCTTCTTCTTTTCACCCTGACTCAGAACCCAACCCTAACGTATGGCGACGAAAGAACTCAGCTCTCTTTATAACCCGCACGGGCTGCAAGAGAAGTGGTATCCCGTATGGGAGAAAGAAGGGTATTTCGATTACAAAAAGAATACCGGTAAGGGGGATGCAGATCTCAAACCGGAAGATTGTTACAGTATTGTTATACCTCCCCCCAACGTCACCGGTTCTCTTCACCTGGGCCATGCGCTCAACCACACTCTGCAAGATATTCTGACACGCCACCAGCGCATGCTCGGCAAGGCTGCGCTGTGGGTGCCGGGCACCGACCACGCGGGCATCGCGACGCAGAACGTTGTCGAAAAGTTGCTCGCGAAAGAAGGCCTGCGCCGCGAAGACATGGGCCGCGAAAAGTTTGAAGAGCGCGTGTGGCAGTGGAAGGCCGAGTCGGGCGGCATGATCACGCACCAGCAGCGCCAGCTCGGCGAAAGCGTGAACTGGGAAATGGAACGCTTCACGATGGACGAGGGGCTCTCGCATATTGTGCGCCGGGTGTTTGTGCAATTATACAACGAAGGCCTAATCTACCGCGGCGAACGCATGATCAACTGGTGCCCGAAAGACCAGACTGCGCTCTCGAACATCGAGGTGGAGCACAAAGAGGTCAACGGCCATCTTTATTACGTGCGCTATCCGCTCGAGGGGGCAGAGCACGACGGTAACAAATACCTGCTCGTGGCGACGACGCGTCCCGAAACCATTCTCGGTGACGAAGCGCTCGCAGTGCACCCTGAAGATGAGCGTTATGCTCACTTGAAAGGCGCGAAAGCCAAAGTTCCATTCATCAGCAAACTGATTCCGATTGTGTTCGACGATTCCGTCGATAAGGATTTTGGAACCGGCGTGGTCAAAGT
>JAKQXK010000644.1 GCA_029561505.1 Spirochaetota bacterium
CGAAGAACCAAGCCCCCTGCTGAAGGGTACATTGACGATGATGCGAACGTCATAAGCGACCGGGGCCTGCCCAGCCTTTTTCATCAGATAGTTGTAAACGCGCACGAACAGATTATCGGGCTCTACCTTTTTGGGCAGTGACGAAGGTGAAACAACCCCGGCGTCACCTGCCAGAAAATTCAGGCGAATACTGCCGTCTTTGCGCTCGGCGCGATCGCAGACGAATTCATTTCTGAGGTTGAGCGCCATGCCCCAGATGTCAAAACCTGGCCCCAGATTGGCCGTGCTTGCGGGTACTGAAATGCGCAGCGACACCAGCGCATGTCTCAAATGCTGCATCCCGCGACAAGCCGGTTGCGTATTCTGCGTGGCGAAAAGCAGCGGGGTCAAAGCGGTTGACCCCCCAGCGCGACGACAAGATACAGGGATTCCATGGCCGATAGTAATGAAATTATCATCTTTACCGCAATCAACGACACCGACGTCGCCGAAGAACTGATTACCAGCATGCTCGAATCAGAGCTGATCATCAGCGGCACTTTGTTTCCCGGTACGACGCTGCTCTACCGTTGGGAGGGCAAAATCAATCTTGATGAAGAAGTTAAAGTCATCATCAAAGCGAAACGTGAGAATTACGACAAGATCGAAGATTATCTTATGCACCGGCACCCGTATAAGATGCCCGAGATAACCATGATCAGCGCCTCTTTCGGTAGCGAGAGGTTTCGCGAATTCTGTCGCAACAAGCCGTGAACCGCAAGAGCGCCGAACTCGTCTATTCGCCTGTTTATGACCTGAGCGATTACACGCACGTCATTTCGGCGGGCAAATACCGTCAGCTTTATGACGCTTTGAAGTTCAGCCGGTGGAACTGGAACGAACCGGTTGCTGCAACCAAAGAACAATTGTTGCTCGTGCACACCGAGCGCTATCTGAAAGATTTTCTGGGTGCACGCCTTTCAGAGCAGACTCAGCGCGCTGAGATTCCCATAGATGAGCGTATCGTGAATGCCGTCTGCACCGCAGCAGGCGGTACAATTCTTGCAGCCGAACTCGCGTTGAAACACGGGGTGGCGTCAAACCTGAGCGGTGGCTTTCATCATGCCTTTGCAGACCACGCAGAGGGTTTCTGTTTTGTCAACGATACAGTCATCGCGATTCGCCAGCTGCGTAAGACGCGGCCTGGCCTCAAGGTGGCCATTATCGATCTTGACGTTCACCAGGGCAACGGCACGGCAAAATTGCTGCAGGGTGACGAAAACTCGTACGCATTTTCAATGCATGAGAAAGAAAATTATCCCGTGAAAGAACAGGGCAGCCACGACGTAGAGTTACCTTCGCATATGGGCGACGCAGAATATCTGCGCCTGTTGTCTGAGAATCTTGAAAAACTCAAGAACAGTTTTTTTCCCGATCTCATATTCTATGTCGCAGGCGTAGATGTCTACCGCGACGACGCGCTCGGCGGGCTGCAGCTGAGCTTCGAAGGTATCGCCGCGCGCGACGCCGCGGTTCGCGATTTTCTGCCCGAGGTGCCGCGCGTCGTTCTGCCTGCCGGCGGTTATGCGCGTAACATCGCCGACACCGTAGAGCTGCACGCGCAAACGATTAAAATTCTGCACCGGAGGCAATAACCGCCTGATACGCGGCCTACCCATGTCAGAAAAACGCTTCGACTTTCAAGATCTTGAAGAAATCGATTTTGCCGACGAGTTGAAAGGTGCGACACACTTCAGCGACGGCAAGCCGCGGTTTTTGTCGACTCTCACCGAAGCCCAGCTCTGGCAGGCGCTTGAAAAATCGCAGATTATTGCCGAACTCAAAAACCGGGGGTATTATCCCGTAAAACTTGAAATCGAATTTCTGACAGAACGCGACCACCGGTTCTACCTTCTTTTCAACAAAGAGAAAATTCTGCACATGCGGCTTCGCCTGTCTTTCTTTAAATTGCACCGCCACCCGCTGATGCCGGCGACGCGCCTGCTCTTTATCGACTGGATGCAGTCGCGCCATGTGCTGAAGCCAGACGCCGGCACTCGTGGGCTTTTTCCCGGGCAAGATGTCGCCGGTCTGGGTATCTTCAACCGCATCGACCATTTTCTGCGCGATCTGGTCGTCGCGACGCATGCATACGGTGGGTTCAATATACCCGAATATTTTCACGATGCGCTGCTGTTTCATCGCGCATTTCGCTTCTATGACCCCGCGCGCGAGGCTTTTTTCAGAGCGTTGATCAGAGATCTGCGACCTTACGGTGCGCGCGAAATTTCCCGTGCGCTCAGTGACGGCCGGGTGCGCAATAAGAAAGGCGAGGCGATGGAATGGCATGGGTCAGAGATGCTGATCTTCACACACAGGCCATACGCCGAATTAATTTTCGACGATCGTTACCATAAAGATGTTGAGCGCAAGATGCGCGAATTCAGTTTTACGCTTCAGACTTCTGCCTGAAGTGATGTGGGTTATCAGATGCGGTGGCGCAGGCGAAATTCGCGCATCATTTGCGCCGTTATTTTGCCCTCGTAATATGCCTTGCCGACAATCGCGCCGTAGAGCTGCTGCTTTTGCAGGGCTTCGAGATCGTCGACAGAACTGACTCCACCTGAGGCGATCAGGTTGCGATCGGGAAAAAGCTTTTGCAGCCTTTCGTACAACTCAAAATCAGGGCCCTGCATCATGCCGTCTTTGCGTATCTGTGTGACGAGAAAGTTTCTGACACCGAGGGCTGACATCTCGCTGATAAGTGTTTCGACTTTATAACCCGAATCTTTGAGCCAACCTGAATGTTTAACCTCGTCACCCCAGGCGTCAACTGTCATGAGCAGTGAGTCTTTAAAGTCAGCAACGATCACGTCGAATGCGCCCCGGTCGATAAAGGGCAGCGAACCCACCATGACAAAATCTTTGCCCAGAGTGAAACCGTGGTCAAAATAGAAAGCAAAGTCATCGCGGCTGCGAATACCGCCGCCCACTTCGCAAGCGATATTCACCGTACGCCGAATCTCAGTAAAAAGACGACCCTCGCAGATTTTACCTTCTTTAGAACCTCTGAGGTCAACCAGGTGCAGCCTTTCTGCCCCATGATCGGCTAGATACCAGGCGAGGTCTATGGGTTTCTCATGATAGATCGTGACCTGATCGTAATCGCCCTGTTTGAGGCGAACGACTTTGCCATCCAAAATATCGAGAGCAGGAATCAGCTTCATAACGTTTCAAGAAAATTGGCAAGCATCTTCAGGCCCGCATTGTGCGATTTTTCGGGATGAAACTGTGCGGCATACAGGTTCTCGTGTTCGATCACAGAGGTGAATCTTTGGCCATACGATGTCGTTGCGGTTGCAAACTCGTGCTCCGCGCGGTGCGCATAACTATGCACATAATAAAACATAGATTGCGGATATATGCCGCGACCGAGCCGGCTGCCGCCTTTGAAGTCGGTGGTTGTCCAGCCGATATGGGGTATCACCGGTGCTTCGGCATTTTTCTCGAGGCGAGTGATCGCTCCCTGAATGAGCCCCAGCCCTTTTGCGCCCGAAAATTCTGTCGATGACTCGAACAATAACTGAAAGCCGATACAAATGCCGAAGATTGTTTTCTGCTTCTGGTGCGCAGCGTAGATCGCATCAATGAGGCCGCGTGACCGAAGGCAATCCATCGCGCGCGCAAAAGCGCCATCACCCGGCAGCAGCAGAACGTCGGCTGCTTCAACTTCGCGAGGGTCGCTCGTGATTTTTGGCGCGGCGCCAAGGTGCTCAAAAGCTTTCTGCAGAGAGCGTATGTTGCCCATACCGAAATCCAGAAGCGCAATTCGAGCTTTAATTGCCATTTCGGGTGCCTTTAGGTGCGGTTCTGTGCCGGCCGTGTTTAGAGAATTGGCGCATTTTAAAGGCTTCCCTTTGTCGACGGAATCTCGCCTGCGCGCCGCGCATCGACTGCCACTGCCTGACGCAAAGCAAAACCCAGCGCCTTGAAGATCGATTCGTGAATGTGGTGGCGGTTATCGCCATAATGCACCTGTACGTGCAGGTTCATGGCGGCGTGAATTGAGAGCTTGTGCAGAAATTCAAGGGTCAGTTCTGAGTCGTAGATGCCGAATTTGCCCATCGGTTTCAGCGGTTCACCGCGGTAAACAAAGTAGGGGCGCCCCGACAGGTCAATTGTCACGGTGGTGAGCACTTCATCCATCGGTAGCGTAAAGGAGCCATAGCGAAAAATGCCGGCTTTGTTGCCAAGCGCGACCGTGAGCGCCTGTCCCATGACGATTGCCGTGTCTTCGACTGAATGGTGGCAATCGATTTCGATGTCACCTTTAAGATTCAAATCAAGATCGATCATGCTGTATTTCACGATGTGGCTCAGCATGTGTTCAAAAAAAGGTATGGGATTCGTACCCGTCATACGGGCGCTGCCGTCGAGGTTGATGGCCATCGATATATCGGTTTCGTGGGTCTTACGTTCGATTCGGGCGATGCGTGACACTTGCACGCCGATTGGCCTGTGAATAAAAACAGGCTGTCAAACGCGAAACGAATTGGCTTTGTTTAATACTTTTCGTTTTGGCAGTGTTTTCGCTCAGGTCTTTTGAGGCCTCAATGTCACTGACCAGTATCTTTAAATTTCTCACCCCGAAAGACCGCACGTTCTTTCCGCTATTCAAGCAAGACACCGACAACCTGATCGTCATGGGTAAGGTTCTTTGCGATCTTGTAGCAAAAGATAATGCAGCAGATCGCAATAAGCTCGTCGAAGAGATCGACAGGCTTGAGAACGTGGGTGATGAAATTACGCACAATATTTTTGTCGAACTGAGCAGAACCTTTATTACTCCGTTTGACCGCGAAGACGTGCACGCGCTGGCGGCGTCGATCGACGACATCGCCGACTACATTCAGGGCGCTGCGGCGCGAATGCGCCTATACCACATTGGCAGTTTTCCCTCTGCAGTGACCAAGATGGCGCATATTCTGCGCGATGGAATTCAAGAACTCGCAGGCACGATCGACCTGTTGATGGATCTCAAGAACCACAAAAAAATCGGCGAATCCCTGGTGAAGGTACACAGCCTCGAGAATGCCGCCGACGCGATCTTCAACGAATCGATAGAGTACCTGTTCTTGCACGAAAAAGACGCGATCGAGCTCATCAAGATGAAAGAGCTGCTGGCGACGCTTGAGACGGCGACCGATCGCTGCGAAGACGTTGCGAATGTGATTGAAACTATTCTCATCAAGTATTCATGACGCTCGACGTTTTTGTAACCGTTGTTGTTCTGGCGCTGGTCTTTGATTTTATCAATGGCTTTCATGACGCTGCGAATTCGATTGCCACAATTGTTTCAACCAGAGTGCTCACACCGCTGCAGGCCGTCTTTTGGGCCGCATTTTTTAACTTTCTCGCATTCTACATTTTTCACCTTCACGTTGCCGACACTGTCTCGAAGACGGTCGACACAAGCGCAATTAATCTCTACGTCATTATGGCGGGGCTTCTCGCTGCTATCGCGTGGAACCTCATTACCTGGTACTTTGGTATTCCATCGAGTTCATCGCACACACTGATCGGCGGCTTCGCCGGCGGCGCCATGGCGCACGCGGGTTTTTCTGTCGTCAAGATGGCCAAGATCTGGCCCATTCTGCTCTTCATCGTTGCCGCTCCCTTCATTGGTATGGTTGTTTCTTACTTTAATTCGATCATTATGCTGCATATCTGCAAGAATGCTCATCCACAGAAGGCAGAAAAATGGTTCAGGCGCCTGCAACTTATTTCGTCTGCCGCTTTTTCGCTGGGGCATGGTGGCAATGACGCCCAAAAAGTGATGGGCATCATCGGCGCGGCTATGCTCGTCAACGGCAATATCAAGAGTCTGGCTGAACTGCCACAATGGGTCGTGGTGGCGTGCTACGTGGCGATTGGTTCGGGTACACTTTTCGGGGGATGGCGAATCGTAAAGACGATGGGCTCGAAAATTACCAAGCTTACCGCATTCGAAGGGGTGGCCTCAGAAGCTGCAGGGGCCGTAACGCTCTTTGCCACGGGTTCACTCGGCATACCCGTGAGCACAACGCACACAATCACCGGCAGCATTATCGGCGTGGGGCTGGCCAAGCGCATCAGCGCCGTGCGCTGGGGCATAACGGTGAAACTCTTTTGGGCATGGATAATTACCATACCGATCAGCGCGGTTTTTGCGCTCGGCTTCTATCATCTGATTCACGTGTTTATCTGATGCGCGCAGTCTTGTTTGCAGATTTTTTCTCTCGAGCCGTGATAACCCGTAAAATGCTCCACAAGAAGCCTCGTTAATGCTGAAATCACTCGAAAACATCTACGGCACCCGCCGCAGCGCCTCGAAATATGATGGCTACGTGTGCACTTTTGATCTCGACAAGACATATCTCGACACCCGTTTTGAATCACTGCGCAAACTTGTGCGCATTCCTTTCGAAAAGGCCGAAGAAAAAAAGAACATTCCGGGAGTCGCGGCTGTCGTGCGCGAATTACGCCGCAGCCCGGGGGGCTCGGCCCCGCCGGTACCGATTTATTTTATTTCGGGTTCTCCCGAAGGTATGCACAAGGTCGTTTCAGAAAAATTGAGGCTCGACGGGGTGGGTTTTGACGGCATTCTATTCAAGAACTGGCGCTCAGCCGTGAAGAAGTTTCAGTTCAAAAAGATTATCGATAAAATTGGCTTCAAACTCGCGGCGTTGATTTACGCGCGCAGCGTTTTTCCGCTCAAGGCAGAAGAACTGCTGTTTGGCGATGATTCTGAATACGACGCGACCATCTATGCGCTTTACGCCGATATTGTTGCCGGGGCGCTCGACGACTATGAAGTGCTCACCATTCTGAAGAAATGGAACGTCGCCCCCGACGAACGCGACCTCATCGCTGAAAATCTCAAACGCCTGAAAGACAGCGGCTACAAGCCACGCGATGCGGTTAAGCGCATATTTATTCATCTCGAGCAAAAGACGCCGGCACACTTTCATACCACTCTCTCTGACAGGGTAGTGCCTACACAAAATTATTTTCAAACGGGCGTTATTCTCTACAAAATGTCTGCCATCAACCGCGCGGGTCTGTTTCGCGTTATTTCTGACATGATTAGAAACTACCAGTTTGGCGTGACTGAATTCACAACTTCAACTGAAGATCTGCTGCGCCGTGGGTTGATCGACAAGGGTGAAGCACGCAAGCTGTTACGCATCGTTTATAAGGGAAATCCGCTGGCGCTGCCGCGTCGCATTATCTCAGATCTGCGCAGCGATTTTGTCAGAACGTTAGACACGTTCAGCCGCGTGCCCGACACGATTCTGCCGCCGATGCGCCGCGAAAGCGACCGTGACCTGAGCTTGGTTGAACGTTATCTGCGCTTCGCCCCAAAACGACACGTCTGAAGCATAGCGTCAGCGGCCGCTGGCGTCAGCGACGGTTCTTGCCAAAACCCTGAAACCGTCTGCGTCGGGGTTTGCCGGCTGTCTTTGGTTTTTCACCGGCAGGTGCGGCAGCTTTGGGGGCCGCGCCCGGCTGCGGCGGTCGGTTGATTTTGGCCGTAATGTCGGCGATCGTGGCGCCCTTGTAGTCAAAGTCTTTCACGGTGCGCTTTTCAATGGGCTTACCCAGCGCCTTTTCAATTTCACGCACTTGACGGTTGTCTTCGCTGGTGATAAATGTGTAGGCATCGCCGCTCTTGGTCGCGCGAGCGGTGCGGCCAATGCGATGAATGTACGTCTCGCTGCTCGCCGGAATATCATAGTTTATGATGTGCGAAATATTGTTCACGTCGATACCACGCGCAGCGATATCGGTCGCCACGAGAATCTGGTATTTGCCCGATTTGAAACCGGCGAGAGCGCTGTCGCGCCGGTTCTGCGAAAGATTGCCCTGCAGCGAGGCGGTTGAAAACCCGGCTTTGGCGAGCTGATCGGCAAGGCGCGTGGCCTTGTGCTTTGTTTTTGTGAACACCAGAATTGGTTGATCGCCCGCGTCTTTCAGCAGGTGCAGCAAAAGCGGAGTTTTAAGTTCACTCGTGACGGGGTAAAGTGCATGGCTGATCGTCGCCACGGGGCCGCGCGCCAGTTCTACCTTGACTGGGTCGCGCAGAATCTGCGAACTCAGTTTTCTGATCTCTTCGGGCATCGTGGCTGAAAAAAGCATGGTCTGCCGCTTCTGTGGCAATTTCGCCACGATCTGCTTAATCGCCGGCAAAAAGCCCATGTCAAACATCTGGTCGGCCTCATCGAGTACGAGTGTCTCGACAGCATCCAACGTCACAGATTTTCGCTGCAGGTGATCGAGCAGGCGGCCAGGGCAGGCAACGACGATGTCGACACCCTTACGCAGGTCGGCGAGCTGCCGGTTCATGCTCGCACCGCCATAGATCGTCATCGATTGCAGACGCGTGTCTTTGCCAAGGGTTACGATAACCTGATGAATCTGCTCTGCGAGTTCGCGCGTGGGCGCAACAATGAGCGCGCGAATTTTGCGGGCCGAGCCGTCACCGAGCCGCTCGAGCATCGGCAATACGAACGCAGCCGTTTTGCCAGTGCCGGTTTGCGCCAGGCCAAGAATATCTTTGCCAGCCAGGGCATGCGGTATCGCTTCTTTTTGTATTGGGGTGGGCGTTTTGAAGCCAGCTCTGGTGACATTGCGGCTGATTGCTTCTGAGAAGCCAAAACTTTCAAAATCGGACATCCACCACAAACAGAGACTGAGACAGGGTGTAAACAAGACGCGGGAATACCGGGGCCAAATGCGAAGACATTGACAGTTCGCGCGCCCGGCATATTTAGTGATTATGAAGAATATATTGATCATCACGATATCCGCGGTTTTGTTGGCAGCAGGTGCCAGTGCTCAAAATTACTCGGAGTGTCAGGCACCCGACGCACACATGAACCCGAAGTGCAACGGCAGCGCACCTGCAGCAATTGACTCTTTTCAGGGTGGCAGTTATGCCGTTCAGGGTTCGACACCTGAAGGCGCAAAATACGAAGGCAGCGTTCTGATCTCTGGCGATGCCGCGTCAGGTTTTCGTGTCGTCTGGACAATCGGCAGCGAAACCTATGAAGGAACAGGTATTCTCAGCGGCACGACCCTGACCGTTGACTGGGGGCAGGCAGAGCCGGTGGTCTATAAGATCAGCAACGGTGGTGCGACCCTCACTGGCAAATGGGGTAAACGCGGCCGTGGTCGCGAAAAACTCACGCTACAGTAAGCGATTGATTTGACGCGCGCAAGGCTCGTGCCGTTGTCGCGCATATGCAAAAAATAATAAGTTTTGCGGCTTTGGCCGCGTTCAGCGTTGCCTGCTCACCAAAAAATGAGCCGGCTGCGCACATGATAACCGAGACTATCACCTATCAACAAGACGGAAAAGACTTCGAAGGCTTTCTCGCGCTGCCCAAGAAGAAAGACAAAAAGCTGGCAGCAGTTCTGCTGATTCATGACTGGACAGGTCTTGATGAATACGAGCAGATGCGCGCTAAGATGCTCGCCGAAAACGGCTACGTCGCGTTGGCGATGGACATGTATGGCAAAGGCATTCGCGCAAAAGATCATAAAGAAGCCGGTGAACTGAGCGGTACCTACGGCAAAGACCGAAAACTTTTGCGTTCGCGTGTGCAGACCGCGCTTAATGTGCTCAAATCACGACCCGAAGTTGATGCAACACGTATCGCGGTTGTCGGCTATTGTTTCGGCGGTATGGCCGCAATTGAAGCTGCGCTCATGGCTGCTGATATCAGGGGAGTCGTCACATTTCATGCGGCGCTGTCTTTTCCGACTCTGGCAACTGATGCGGCAAGCGTGAAAGTTCCACTGTCGATTCACCACGGGGGCGCTGACAAGTTCGTGCCAGAGAAAGATGTGAAGGCGCTAAAGGCGGCTTTTGACAAAGCCAAAGTCAGGTACGAGCTCGTGGTTTATCCCGAAGCAACGCATGGTTTCACGTTGAAGTCAAATATTGGCCATGAAGAACACTTCGGCATGAAATATGATGCCAAAGCTGATCTCGCGTCGTGGGCGAGCATGCTTTCATTCTTGCGCGAAAATCTGAAATAAAAAGCGTCACTTCGAATTGAGGATGCACATTCGTCACGCTGCTGCATCCTCACCTTTACCAGCCACCGGGTGATTCGCCTGCCGCGGCGAGGGTAATAAAAAAGCGGCCCAGGGGCCGCTTTGATTGCTAATTGACCTGCAGCGTAGCTGCAG
>JAKQXK010000649.1 GCA_029561505.1 Spirochaetota bacterium
GATGTCGCCTATTTTACCTTTGTAGTTGTATCTCTTTTTTTGTTCAATAAGAATTTCGGCCTGTAGCCGGCCGACACCGTAGGCATGGCCAGAGAGGGGTCTGATCAGAAGATCGGTCAAGAGGTAGTCGCCTTCTTGTATCTCTTTGAGCGAGGTGATGTCGGCAAGCGCGCGGTTCAGGTCTTTCGTGCGGTCAACGACCTTGTGTTCGAGATTCTCGTTTGCCTCTTGAATTTCAGCGATCTTTTTCTGAAGCTCTGACGCGAGGTGGTTGAAACCTGCCGCGACACGACCGAGCTCATCATTCGCCAGTCGTGCCATGCGCTGGTTGAGGTCGCCTTCGGCATAGTCGGTCATCGCGGTTGAAATCGATGCCGCGTAGTTGGCGATATTGTGGCCGATTTTCAGCGCCAGCAGAATGCCAAACAGAACAACTGCGAGACTGAACGTGAATGACCCCCAAATCAGTGCATAAAGCAGCGCACGCGAGAACGGCGGTTGCACTGCGACCGCTATTCCCGCCTGCTGAATTTCGGCAGAACCGCGCTCGGTGACTACCGGCAGGTAGCGCAGGTCGAGCGAAATCGAGCGTTCTTTGCCGTTTTCAGTCGTGCGGATATTTCGCGTAACCGACCAGGTGTTATTGATTTCGTCATAGTCAGTGTCGTTGCCTGCTTTGGCGAATTCGGTGAAAGACGCGGCGATAATTTTGCCATTGAGTACGAAAAAAACTCCGGCCTGCGTAAGCTCTGAAATCGAGCGCGCGAAATTATCATTGAGTACGTAGCCGGCAGTGATTGCCCCCACTGTTTCGCCTTCAAAATAGACAGGTACTGTGTTCTGCAATATCATCTGGCCATTCTCGAAGGCGAGTAATGGCGTGTTTTCACCCTGTTTTACGGCCTTGGCGATTTCGGGGCGTGCCATTTCATTCGCGCCAAAATCAGAAGTGTTGTGGCTGTGCACGACAACCGCACCCTTACGGTCGTGCACCGTGATGCGATTGAGGTAGACACTCGACTGCACCTGATTGCAGACTCTGAGAATCGGGCCGACATTAATCGTTTCGGCGAGCAGTTCTTTCTTTACATAAGGGTTTTCAGCGAGCATCTTGGCATATACCAGCGTCGTGCGCTCGTAATAGTTGAAGGCATTGCGCGTTGCAATCTTCTTCTGGATCAGCGTCGCGTCGAGCTGGCCTTTCAGTTGAATGTAGAGAAAAAGAAAGAGCAGACTGAGCAGCAGAAACATCGGTACCGCGGCTGCGAGCACAATGAAGTTGATTTTTCCCGTCAGAGAATAGTTCTTAATGCGCGCATAGATGCCTGCGGGTACGAGCTTTTTCGAAGCGAGCGACTGTATGGCAGACCACGCCGCGTTCTGAATATTCTTAATGGCACTCATTCTTTGGGGGGCTTGTAATTCTTCACGAGCCTGCTGGTCTGGCGCACGACATCGTAAACCTGTGGTTTGTGCACCACGTAACCGGTATAGGGAAACCCGAGATCTTTGTTTAGAACTTTCTCACCGTTTGAGGTTGTGCTCTGGGGGTTAATGCCGAGCAGATGGCGCTGCACCTTTTGGGCGAATGCGACACCCTTCTTGCGGTAAACAAGAATCGCATCGTACGGAATCGGCTGCGTTTTGAAAAGCGTCGTTATCTTCTTCTCACGATACGCAGGCGTTTTTTCGGCGTAGCCATCCCATGTGGCGCCCGCGTCGACCTTGCCGTTGGCGACTGCCTCTACAACATGCGCATGCGACCCCAGATAAAAAACCTTCGAAAAATAGCGATAGGGGTCAATACCCTTTTGCAACAGCAGCGCCAGGGGAAACTTATAGCCCGACGAACTGCCTTTTTCGACGAACGCAAAGGTTTTGCCTTTCAGGTCAGCGAGCGCCTTGTATTGGGGGCGGCTGATCACGAGGCCACGGTAATGGCTGTTGCCGCCATCTTGCGTTGAAGCGATGTAAACCGCTTCGCGCTCAATGCCCTGATCGAGCGCATCGCTGTAAGCACCGGGAGAAAATGCGGCGATGTGAATGATGCCGCGTTTAAGGTCAGCGACCAGGTCGTTATATTCTTGAGCGACGACAAACCGTACGCGCATCTTGAGCTTTTCGCTTAAGTGCGTGATGAACGGCGCGTACATGCGCTTAAGTTTTTCGGGGTCATCCCATGGGGTGATGCCGAAGTTGACGGCCTCGGCGGGCATGCTCTCGCTAAGTGAACCTTTCGCGCTGATCTCATGTTTGCCATATACTTCTTCGCGCTGGCCGGCGACCAGAGATGCCTCATCGACCGAAGATTTGGTGCCGCAGGCAACAATAAAAACAAGCGCCAACTGTAACAAAAGAGTCTGCAAGCTTCGCCGCATATTGTTGCATAGACGGTGCACCAATACGCGAGCGCGTTGCAAGACTTTTCTTTTCTAGACGGTCAGATTCTTAATTAACACTACAGAATTGCCTTTTTCGTTGTAACGTACGACGTCGAATTCCTGAATTGTCATGACGATACCCCGCCCGTGCGCGGTTTCGTTTTTTTCGTCGGTGAGTTTGGCGAGCATCTTGCGATGGTCAAAACCTTCACCTTCGTCGGTAATGCGAAAGGCGAGCTTATCTGCGCTGATCAGGGCATCAATCAGAACGACGCGGTCACGGTAAGGCGTCTGGCGACGACGTTCGTCGAGCAGGCTGAAGTAAGACTCTTGCATGAGCGCTGTCGTTTTGGTGTCAAAGTCTATGCCGAGGTTGCCGTGCTCAATCGCGTTCAAAAGCATCTCGCGCAGCATGATGCGCAGCGTCGTAGCCTGGCTTTCATCGACGTAGCGCCGCGACAGCGCCGCCAAAAATGTCGCCAGCTCTTCGGTTAGAAGTAGTGAGTTGCCGAGACGAAAACTGAAACGGCTGCGCGCAATCAAAGAAGCTACAGCCATTTCGCTGGTCGCGACCGCGCGCCCGATAAAGCCGACGGTACCGGCTTCGCTGCCCGCGGCGATATTTTCGACGAAAATGCGAAACTGCTTGGCTTCGCCGGTCACAGCCGACTTTAATGCCGCGGTCAGGTTCACTTTTTCGTTGCGCTCTTTCAGCGCCAGCACAGCTGTGTGCAGAAGTTGCGGGTCGAAGAGATAGTCTGCGGCGTCATTCTTGTCTGTGCGGCAGAGAACGTCGACGATATGCCTGCCCTTGGCTTCAGCCGGCGACAAGCCGAGTTGCCGCCGCACTGCAGAGTTAATCGAAACGACATTGAACTGCGCATCGAGCAAAAAGACGATATCGGTGCTTGATTCTGTCAGCGTGCGGTAAGTCGAGGTGGAATTCTCAAGTTCTGTCAGCGTGCGTGTGAGCTCGGCATTCGCCTTAGTGGTCTTGCGCGCCGCATTCAGAAGCAAAAGTATTGCGGCAACGCTGAGCGCGATAACCGCAAAGCTCGCGATCAGTACCGGCATGAGACGCATGCGCGCAGCGCGTGCCACCTCGGTAATTTCGCGCGCGACTTCAACGACGCCGATCACCTGGCTGCGGTAGATAATCGGTGCGTATCCCGATAGCCATTCGCGTTTCGACGCGTTGCTGAGGTAGACGCCGCTGAAACCTGCTTTGCCGAAGGCGATGATCAGGTTCATCGCCTCGGGGGGCACATAAGTTTCGCCGCTGAAAGGTTTTGGGTGCAGCATGACCCCCCAGCGAATATCGTCGCTCTTCAGGTCGCGCACAAAAGTGTAGATGTTTTCTTCGCCGAGCCCGAGATCGCCATAGAAGGCTGCTGTGTTCTTCAGCTGCGTCTTGATCGCGAGAAAATCTGCCGTCTTCTCGATCGTCTTCGCGTCGCCCTTTAACCTGTCATTTTGAAAGAACAGGCGGTAATACATCGCTGGGTCGATGTGGCTGGCGGCATGCGACGCAATCGCCTTTAGCTCGGTGCCGATAGCCTCTTGCGTCTGCCGGCCGTTGCTGATGATGAGCAGCATGCCGATGCCGATTGCCGAGAGAGCAAACACGAAAATCGCCAGCGGCATCAGATAACGACGGTTATAGGTCATGGGCCACCCTATACACGCCGACAGGTCAGCAATTTATTACGGCGACTTTTTTATACAGCGCCCAAGAATACGCACACCGAGAACTGTACCCAATTCTTCGCGATGCGGCGGACGTTTTGTGATTGTATAAACGGGGCAGGTCTCGGGAATGTGTGGGCAGCCGCGGGTACGTTGGCGCAAGAAACTTGCCACGGCAAAAAATGCAGAACCGACATATATCCTCAATTCTGCGCCAACCACTGATTATTTTGTGTTTCATTACCATGTCTGCGCTTCGCGCCGAGTCTGTTGCGGCTTTCGACGCCATGGTGCGGGTGTTGCTCAGCCATTCGGTGCCCGAGCTCAGTGTCGATGCAAAAACTGACGTTTCAACTTTCGTGATTCTCGATACCCGGGAGAAATCTGAGTTTGAGGTGAGTCACGTTCGCGGCGCGATCTGGGTCGGTTATGACGATTTCGAGATCAGGCGGATTTCTCATCTACCGAAGGTTTCGCGCATTCTGCTGTATTGTTCTGTGGGCTATCGCAGCGAGAAGGTTGCTGAAAAACTGCGCATCGCGGGTTATCGCAACGTCACAAACATGGTGGGTGGAATTTTCGCCTGGGTAAATTCTGGGCGTCGCGTCGTCGATTCTAAAGGGGCACCGACGACGCGCGTACATGGTTACAGCCGCGCGTGGGGTGTGTGGGTTAATCAGGGCACTGTCGTCTATGAATGATGCCGCCACAGGCGCACGCTGATGGGCGAGAGCTCGCGGCGGTGAAACCAGAGGCTCAAGCCGCAACATGCCAAAACCACGAGCGCCAGAAAAAACAGCAGTCCGCCATCCTTCTGCACTGCAATGCCGAGTTTTGTGAGATGCGAGACCAGTGCGCCTGTCATCGTGAAAACGCCCAATAGAGCACCCAAAGCAACGGTGCCCGGAACCACGAGCAATATGCACGCGACGAGTTCAGCGACACCCGCAAGAATGCGGCCCCAGGGTTCGAGACCGAGCGCCGTAAAAATATAAACAGATTCTGGTGCGGCAGAAAACTTAAAGAAGAGCGTCTGCGCCAAAATGACGACAGCCACCGCGCGCGCGGCGAAATCAAGGTATCTTTTCATCAGGCGGCCTCTCGTTTGGCGGTCAGGTTCATCGCGTTGCGTTCGCTGAGCAGGCGTTCGTTGGGCACAATACCGTCGGCGTCGGCCGCGAATTCTGGTTTGAGTCTTTGCACGAAGTACATGGCGATTTCGCCTTTATTTTTCGCGACGAGCTTTCCCCTGTATTCACACTGAAAGTATTTTTCAACCTGCGCGTATGTTTCGGCCGAGATGTTAATGCGGCCCGCGACGCCCGAACTTTCCATGCGGCTTGCGGTGTTGACCGTGTCACCCCAGATATCGTAGGCAAATTTTTCAGAGCCGACCACACCGGCGACGAGCGGCCCGCTGTGTATGCCGAGGCGAATCTGCCACCCGGTTTTTGCCGCCTCGCGCAGCATGTATGCCTGCATGCTGAGCGCCGCCAGCACACAGTCGAGCGCATGGCTGCTATTGGCTGCCGGCAGACCACCTACCGCCATATATGCATCGCCGATCGTTTTGATCTTTTCAATTTTGGCCTCGCGGATTATCCTGTCGAATTCATGGAAACAGGCGTCGAGTTCTGCAACGAGTTGTTGGGGGGTGAGACCTTCGGCAATTTTCGTGAAACCGACCATGTCGGTAAAAAGAACCGACGCCGAATTGTAGTGCATCGGCTCGACCCGGCCTTCGCGCTTCAGCTCTTCTGCCACCGTCGCGGGCAGAATATTGAGCAGCAGATGTTCTGATTTATTGCGTTCGTCGTTGAAATGGTTTTTCAGAATAATAATGACGACACCGCAGAGAATTTGCACGAACAAGAACTGGCCAACGACGTCGGGCAGGCGGTCTGCGGCGTTCTGGTAACCGCTGATCCAGTCGCTCTTGTAAGCTTCGATATAAAAAATGCCGCAGGTGAAGAGCACTGAGATGAGCGCGGCGACGACGGTTGTGCGCGTATTGCGCGAAAGCGTCGTCGATATCAGCACCGCGGGAATGTAATAGTAGTGCGCGCCGCCGTTCGACCCTGCGTTACCAAGAATATTAAAGAAAAGAAAAAGCTGAATGGTGAGAACAAACGGCCAGTATAAACTGCGATATATGCTCTTCAGCCGTGATATCGCATAGAACACGAGAAAAATGACCCCGGTCGCAAGGTTGAGGGTGAACAGCCATGAATAGTTCGATGACGGGTTCAGAGCGCCAAGCGTGTTGGTGATACCGTTCAGCAGCGAGAATGAATTAAAAAGCCTGTGTTCGAGCGACCAGTAACGCGGCGAGCCGATCACGAAGTCTGAAAGTTGACGAATGAGGTTTTTCATAGATGGTTTCCGCTAGTTTGTCGCGTTATAAGTCGTAATATTACAGTTTTAATTTCTTCGGGCTTCTGCCATGGAATAAAATGCCCCATACCCTTCAGGTAGATTATTTCAGCCGGCAGGTGCACAAGTTGTGCGCGCAAAAATTCTGCGTTCGCCGGCGCGACTAATGCGTCTTCGTCTCCCTGCAATACCACCACGGGAGAACGAATGCGTTTCAACATGGGACGCAGCAGTTCGAGCTCGCCTCTCAGGGGCAGAATTTCCTGATTGGCATTATCGATCGCCTGAGGCAATAACCAACGGATAACAGTCCAGTCTGCGACTTGCTGGTACCAGCTTACCCTTTCGAGTTCAGGGTCAACGGCTGCAGCTACAAACACCAGTGCGCACTGCAGCTTCTGCTGCTCCGCGGCAATACGCGCGATGATCGGCCCGCCGAAAGAGTGACCGACGAGAATCACTTTTGTCGCCCCCAGCTGCTTCATTTCTGTCTCAATGATTCTTGCAATGAGTATCGATTGCGGCCCCAGCGATTTCTCCGCCTGACCGGGCTCTGATTTTCCGAACCCAAGGCGATCTACCGACAAGAGAGTGGCAGACCGAATCAAATCGGGATCGATCATAAACTCAGCGAATGCATCCCATGATCCTGGCGAACCGTGAACGAATACAACCAGATGTTTCCCGAGGCCCGTGCGCACATAATGCATCGTGCGGCCGGCATGCGTCACTGTATGGTAGCTGTCGGGAAACTGGCCCTCAACGGCTGCTCGGTTCGCATCGATCTGGCGCTGATAGGGGAAACAGTGGCAAAAGACAGAGAAGCAGGCGACCAGTAAAGCGGCCCGGCTCATAAGACCATCTGCACAAGTTCACGCAGCGAAATGGGTTTCGCTCCGTTACGTATATTCTGAGCGCCAATTTCGCAGGCGATTTTCCACTGCCGGCACAGCGTCTTGTACGCATGCCAGATGGAATATCGCGGATCGTACATGCTCGTCGCTTCTGAGGTGACTCCGTTGAGTTCAATGACGTAAATGTTCTTTCCGGCGACAAGATCCGCTTCGCCAGGCACGCGTATATCATAGCGACCAAAATAGAAGCCATCGAAGTTTTTGCTGATCTTATCGATAGCCAGTGTCAGCTTTTCTGAGATAAACTGATTTCCTTCGAGAAAGAGCGCACCCTTGCAATGCGTACCCAGGTTCACCAGCGGGTAAACAGCGCCTGAGGTAATGATGCTGCCAAGGTTCGCCTTATGCTGCTCTAAATGGAACCCTGCCATGAGTACCGCCCGGGCGTCTTTCAATATCAACGTCTCAAGGTCGCTCACTCCGTCGCCGGTCAGCGTGATGAGCCGCTTGTCGGTTATCGCCAGAATTTCGCCTTTGGTTTGGTGGGGATAACGAAAGTAGAAGACACCAAATTCGCGGCCGGGTATAAACTTCTGTAAAATGAAATCTCCAGACGTCAGCGCGACAAAATATTCAATGTCGCTGGCACTTTTAGCAATAACAACGCCGTTGCCGCGTTCGCCGGCATCGGGTTTCAAGACCACGGGAAATCTGAGCCGCATTTTTTTCATATGCGATTGAACGAGGCTCACTATACTGCTCTTGTCTGCGCCGCCTGAGATTCGTGCAAACGGCGCGATGCTGCCAAAGTTTCTGGGGCCTGGGCAGAGTTGGTGTAAAATTTCTGATTTAGATTCGCCCTTGATGCCCGAAGCGGGGATTCCGGGATTGCTCGCGGTAAACGCCGTGAGGCTGCGGTGCCTGATACCCAGATAAAAGATATAAATCCCCACAGGCACGTAAAGAACCCACATCGGCCAGAATTCCCAACGCAGTAACCTCTGCCATTTTG
>JAKQXK010000663.1 GCA_029561505.1 Spirochaetota bacterium
CGGGTTTGATCCTCTCGCTTTCGTACGCTACCTCAAGACAATCGGAGAGATTCACGACTGTCGGGTGTTGCATTCATTTCCGCATGCTGAACCACAATTCGATCCAGAGCTGCTCTATCTGGCGTTCGAAATAGTGCTCGAAAGCGAGAAGAGCGCGCAGCAGATAAAAGACGTATTCTCGCTCGCCGGCAACTTAGTTGAAGTGACTGTGACTGGCGAAGCATTGGCAGAAACACCCGCCCCGAAAAGTACAACGCCGCAGGCAGAGGTCGCGACTGTTAAGGTCAGCGCCGAAGCAGACCAAAAAAAGAAAAATTATCTGCGCATCGAATCGGGCAGGCTCGATTCGCTTATCGATTCTATTGGCGAGCTCGTCATGACGGGAGCTGCCCTCAAGTCTTTTCAGCCGGCCAGCGCCGACGAGCGCTATACGGACCAGATGTCTCTGCTCGAACGCCAGGTCGAAACCATGCGCGACTCGGCGATGTCGCTGCGCACATTCAGTCTCAGCGAAGTGTTTCGGCGGTTTGAACGCGTCGTGCGCGATGTCTCGGCAGAGGCCGGCAAGCAGGTTGAACTTGAGATTTTTGGCGGTGAGACCGAAATTGACAAGAATCTCATGGACGGCGTCTACGACCCGCTCGTACATATTATTCGTAACAGCATTGATCACGGCATCGAACCCGCCGAGGTGCGTGTTGCCAAAGCAAAGCCCGCCGTCGGCAAAATCACCGTGCGCGCCGAACGAATGGCGGGTATGATCTACATTACCGTAGAAGATGACGGAGCAGGCCCGAACCTGGCAAAAATTGAACAACGCGCGCGTGAGCGCGGTCTGCTGAAAGAAGGGCAGAACAGCGAGAAAGAGCTGATCGAAATGGTATTTCAGCCCGGATTTTCGACCGCCGATGCGGTGACTTCGCTTTCAGGGCGAGGCGTCGGCATGGACGTCGTGCGCCAGAATGTCACCCGCTTGAACGGCAGCGTCACTATGGCTCGCAGCGCCCTAGGCGGTACCATTGTGTCGATTCGATTACCGCTGACGCTCGCGATTATCGACGGCCTTTTGGTGCAATCAGGAGCTAACAAGTACATTATTCCACTCGATCAGGTGGCCGAATGTGTCGATTACGCCGAATTCAATGGCAATGGAACAATAACCGGCATCTTCAATCTGCGCGACGAAGCGTTGCCCATCATATCTCTTGGCCGCTTGTTTCGCGAAGTCACGGCCGAGCCCCGTGTGGTTGTCGTGATCCAGAAGGGTGAGCTGCGCCGCGGGCTATTTATCGACAAACCGCTCGGTGAAATGCAGATCGTCGTCAAACCGATCGAAAATATTCCGGGCATTTCAAAGGTGTTTAACGGCGCCACCATTCTCGGTGATGGTCAGGTAGCGTTAATTCTCGACCTCACGAACCTGATTGAGTACGCACGCGAAGAAGCCGATAACATAAAGAAAGGATTAAAGCCAGAACTGGCGGAAAAATCATTATGAACGCTGTGAAAAATGCATTGGGCAGTCTGAAGATACGCACCAAACTCTTAGTCATTTTGGCCGCCATGATGGTGCCGATCATCACGCTGATGGTCGGCTATTATTTTCAACTTGGTGAAAACCTCGGGTTGGCAGACCACGAATACCGTGGAGCTCAGTTTCAAAGCCATGTTTTCCCGCTGCTCGACAGTGCACAGAAGCGTCGCCTGGCGCTGATCCGCGCCCTGGACGGTAATTCAGGGTCGCGTCTCGACGCCGCTGCTTTGACCGCAGAAATGCAGAAACACGCCGCCGAAGCCGACGCAGTATTTCAGGTGAACGCTGCGCTATTGCAGAACGCTGACAAATGGGGTGAAATCCGCAAGCTTGTTGCAACCGAATCTTCGACTTTTTCGGCCTTGTCAGCGCGTGAAATACGAGCCTGGCATGCCAATCTCAGCAGAAAAATAATCGACCTGAATGCCTCTATCTGCGACACCTCTGAGCTGACGCTAGACCCCTCGATCGATACGTATTATATGATGTTTCTCACCTGCCAGCTGTTTGGCGAGCAGATCGATATGATTATCGAAAGCCGGGGCATCGCCGACCAGGTGCTGACCGAAAGGCGCATTACAGCCGAAATGCGCGAAGATCTGCAACGCCACGCGGGGCTGCTGCAATGGACCGGAAAGGATATTGTCAACAGTTACAAGAAAATTATCGACTACAGTCAGGGCCAGAAGAACCAGAGTCTCGTCGAGTGGAGCCAGGAAAAAATCAAACGTTCGAACGAAAGCCGCGAGGCGATTGTGGCAATGATCAACCGCGATATTCTTAAGGCCGCTGCGATAACCGCATCGGCCAGCGATTTTCGCAGCTTGCTCTATCAGCATTCCGAAACTTACGTTCAGCTCGCCAAACAAACGGTAGACCAGCTGAGCAACCTGCTCAAACAACGCGTCGAACAATACAATTTCAAGAAATGGCGTAATTACGCGTTCGCGATTGCAGGCATACTCATCGCTATTGCGATTGCGTTATACATCACGGGCATGATCACATCACCCATTCGCAAGGCTGTCGTGAATGCCCATAAGATCGCCGAAGGTGACCTCAGTGTCACTTATCTGCAGCATGAACTCAGCGGTGATGAGACTGCAGAATTGAACGCAGCCATGGCGAATATGGCGGCAGCTCTCGGCCAGCACGCAGAAGTTGCCCGCGAAATTGCCGGCGGCAATCTTGACGTTCAGGTGGTGCCTAAGTCAGCTGAAGACCGGCTCGGGCACGCCCTTAAAACCATGACGTTAAAGCTCAAAGACGCCGTCGGCGAAGTACAGGCGAATGCTGAACAATTACAGGCAGTCTCAGAGCAGCTGAACAGTACCGCGCAGGGCATCAGCCAGGGGGCATCGATTCAATCTGCTTCTGTTGAACAGACGAGTGCATCGCTTGAAGAAATCGCTTCGATTATTTCAGCTTCGAGCGAGAACGCGAAAGCAACCGAATCGATGGCTGTCGAAACGTCTGACTCGGCAGAACAGGGTGGCAAAGTATTGGTTGCAACCGTCGCAGCAATGAATGCGATTTCAGAAAAAGTCAGCATCATCGAAAACATCGCTTACCAAACTAATCTTCTGGCGCTGAACGCCGCCATCGAAGCCGCCCGGGCGGGCGAACATGGGCGGGGTTTTTCGGTCGTCGCCGCAGAGGTCAGAAAGCTCGCCGAAAAGAGCCAGGCGGCCGCACAAGAGATTGGCAACTTCGCGGTCAGTTCGCGTGAAATTGCGCAGCAAGCAGGAAAAATCTTCGGCGACATTCTGCCCCGCATTCGCCAGACAGCGACGCTCACGCAAGAGATCTCTGCGTCTGCGATTCAGCAAAAATCTGGCGTCGACCAGGTAAACGTCGCGTTGCAGCAGCTCAACGAAGTCATACAGAGCAATGCTGCGGCCTCTGAAGAGATGGCAGGCACCGTTGAAGAGCTTTCAGGTCAGGCAGATGCGCTGACGTCTGCGATTCGCTATTTTCGCATAGCGGGAATCTCTCACGCCGCACAAAGCTACACGGCGCCGGCCCTGCAACCCGGTTATCGCCCGCAAACACGCCCGGCGCATGAAATCAAACCCCTTGAACCCCACTCAGGACGGGGCGATTTTGTCAAATTCTGAGCATCAATACCTGCTCTTGAAGAGTGCTGAAGTTTTTTTCGCACTCCCGATACTGTCGGTGCGTGAAATTCTTGAACCGTCTGAAATTACACGGGTGCCAATGGCGCCTTCGTGGCTTTTGGGTCTCGCAAATCTGCGCGGCCAGGTTTTGCCCGTCATCGACCTCTCAGCGCGGCTTGGTATTCAACGGCAAGAACCAGCGCCACGACCGGTCTTGATTGTTGTCGACATTGTTATGCGCCAGGGCACCTTTCAGCGCGGCCTCATCATTGATTCTGTGGGGGGTATCACCGACGCAGAAGAAGACCAGATCAGGCCCTATGACGATGTCGGAGTTACCATTGCCACGGAATATATCCGCGGTTTGCTGCCCGTTGCACCACACTTCGCGATTCTGCTCGACCTGGAACGTGTGTTCGCAGCAACGCAAGAAATTGTTACCTGACGGTTGCGGTTGTTGCGTAGTCCCTTGACGCCACGCGTGTCGCTCAATTTTCTGATACTTCTTAATCTATCGGAGTAGCATGAATAACATTGGCGTGTTTATTATCGATGATTCAGCTCTGGTGAGGCGATCGCTGACAGACCTGTTTTCGTCTGAACCTGGCTTCACCGTCATCGGGTCTGCCGATGACCCCATCAATGGCGAACGCAAAATGCAGAGCGCGTGGCCCGACGTGATATTTCTCGATATCGAAATGCCCAGAATGGATGGATTAACTTTCTTAGCGAAGCTGATGCGCGAACGGCCCACGCCCGTGGTGATTTGCTCATCTCTCGCTGGTAAGAGTCAGCAGACAACGGTAAAGGCATTCGCGCTCGGGGCCGTCGAAGTTATTGCGAAGCCAGAACTGGGCATCACCGATTTTTTTCTCAATGCCCGACCGGCCTTCGTCGCCGCTGCGGTATCGGCAGCTCAAGCGAAACTAAAGACACTCACCGCGACGCTGAACCCTGCGCCTGTGCAGCCACAGGCGCCAAAGCAGCCAACGCCGCCGGTGGCAAATTCAGCGATCGACGCAGTCATTGCCATGGGGGCATCGACAGGGGGGCCGCAGGCAATCGAATACCTGTTACGGCAGCTCGACGCGACAACTATGCCAATCGCGATCACGCAACACATGCCTGAAAACTTCACGCGCGCGTTTGCGCGCCGGCTCGACGAACTTATGCCAATTGCGGTCAAAGAGGCCGAAAACGGTGACAGCCTGGTGCGGGGGCGCGTGCTGATTGCTCCGGGTGGCAGGCACATGCGCTTGAAGAGAATAAGCGCGGGCTTGACTGTCGAACTGGTCGATGGTCCGCCCGTCAACCGGCACAAGCCTTCGGTCGATGTGCTCTTTCGATCAGTCGTCGAGGCCGCGCCAGACGCAGCCCTCGGTGTGCTGCTTACAGGTATGGGTGACGACGGGGCGCGCGGCCTTCTCGAAATGCGCGGGCGCGGGTATGCGACGATAGCGCAAGACGAGGCATCGTCCGTCGTGTTCGGTATGCCTATGACTGCGATTAAGCTCGGCGCGGTCGACAATCAGGGAATCATAGCACTCGATAAAATTGGTGATGCACTAAAGGCTTTTTCTGCCCAGCGGAGATTGGCCTGAATCTTGCTGTAACGGAGTAGCGCATGCAACAGAACAAAGTCAAAATTCTGGTGATCGAAGACAGCCCGACTATTGCGGTTGTACAGACGATGCTGCTCGAAAAAAGCGGATACGATGCGAAGCACGCTGAAACCGGAGCGCTCGGTTTGCAGCTCATTGAAGAATGGCAGCCCGATGTGCTCGTTCTTGATATCATGTTGCCTGACACTGACGGCATTTCGATTCTGAAAAAAATCAATACCTGGCAGCCGCACCTCAGGCCAGACACGATTGTCCTTTCAGGGCATGATAATCCCGAAATTACTTTTGAATCTCTGCGCCAGGGCGCGGTAGACTTCATTCGAAAGCCCTTTCATCATGAAGAATACCTGCTGCGCATTTCGGCCGTTGTGACGTTGCGCACTTACCGCCAGTCGAACGAAGCTCTGCAGGCCCAACTCGAGGGCGATCTGAGAAAGCTCAGCCGGTATTTCTCAAAAGATCTGATACACGCAATTCTCGATGGTAGCGTCGCCACTGACCCAGGTGGCGAAACAATGACTGCCACGTTTCTCATGTTCGACCTGCGCAACTCGACCGGCCTCGCCGAGCGCATGGGGCCCACCGAATTTTTTCAGTTTCTCAGTGCCTTCTTCGCCGATCTGAGTGATCTTATCTACAGTTGCAACGGCGCCATCAACAAATTCACGGGAGACGGTTTTCTGGTCACATTTGGCCTAAGAAACTATTCAGAGAAATCGACACTCGATGCCCTGACGTGTGCCATGAAGATGCGCGCGCACATCGCAATGCTCAATGAGAACCAGCCCGCCTCTGGAAGCCCCGCCATAGGTTTTGGCATCGGCATCACCACGGGTGAAGTATTTGCCGGCAATATCGGCAACGTGCACAAGCTTGAATATACGATTCTGGGCGATGCCGTGAATCTATGCGCCCGCCTTGAGGCCATGACCAAGAATGCTCAAGTTGATATTTTGATAGACGAAACGACCCGCAAAATCGCCGGCACTCAGCTCAAGGTCAAGAAATTGCAGACGAACACTGTACGCGGAAAATCTGAAGAAGTCGTTATCTACTTTCCTGAAGAATTCGACCGACAAAATACCTGAGGCCATGCCCTCATGTCTGGGGCACCAGCCTCTGGTTTGCCGTCCGTTCGGTTCTAACGCTTAAGCGCTCTTGGCTGCCGCCAGAGCTTTGTCATAATCGGGTTCACTGCCGACTTCTGCCACCTGCTCGGTATAAACAACTTTGCCGTTGGCATCTGTCACCACAACCGCGCGTGATAACAAACCTTCGAGCGGGCCGTCGGTAAAAGTGAGCCCCCAGGTTTTTCCGAAGCTTTTGTCTCTCAGATCAGAAGTAGCTACCACATTATTGATACCTTCGGCGCCGCAGAAGCGCTTGAGCGCAAAGGGCAGGTCTGCTGAAACGCATACGATAGTAGTGTTTTCTACTGCAGCGGCCTGCTCATTGAACTTGCGTACCGAAGTGGCGCAGGTGGCCGTGTCGATGCTCGGGAAAA
>JAKQXK010000271.1 GCA_029561505.1 Spirochaetota bacterium
GCAGAAATATTCGAGCATTGCAAAACATCTCGAGATACGCTCATATACAGACTTACCCCCTTATGAACAGCGCCTCAACACCGAAGCGATACGCCGCGAAATTTTTGGCATGTGGGAAACCGACGCGATACGCAAGAAAAAGCCGACCCCGACCGACGAAGCTTATGGCGGCCTGCTGGTTTTTGAACAGACATTGTGGCATGAACTGCCGCGATTCTTACGCGAAGTTTCAGATCTGCTTGAGCGCGAGACAGGCAGACCGCTGCCGGTAGATGCGGTGCCGATCTGTTTTGCATCATGGATGGGCGGCGACCGCGACGGCAACCCAAACGTGACCGCCAACGTGACGCAGCGCGCAGTCTGGCTCGCGCAATGGATGGCGGCGGTACTCTACGAACGCGAGATTGATCGCCTGCGCTTCGAATTGTCGCTCAAATCAGGCGATGCGCGGCTCGCAGAACTGACAAATAACGCTCACGAACCTTACCGAGTCTACCTGAAAGAAATTCACAACCGCATGGTGTCGACGCGCACGCGCCTTGAAGATCTGCTGCAACACGGCCATTCAGAAACCCAAGGCCACTACCGCAATGCAGGCGAACTCGTGCGCGAGCTCAACGTCGTTTACGATTCTCTCATCGCAACCAACATGCACGACGTCGCCGAGGGCAGACTAACCGATTTATTGCGGCGTCTGGCCGTGTTTGGTCTGCACCTGGTAAAACTTGACATTCGCCAGGAATCTTCGCGACACCGGGACGCGATGGGCGCGATCACCCAGAGTCTCGGCCTCGGCAACTATGCAGAATACCCCGAAAATGAGAAGATTGCGTTTTTGTGTTCTGAACTCAAAGAGCGCCGGCCGCTGATTCCGCTCGATTTTACGTGCGATGCAGAGGCGCGTGAGGTGCTCGATACGTTCTATATGCTCGCCCGAATTCGCACCGAATCGTTGGGCGCATACGTCATTTCGATGGCAAAAAGCGTCTCTGACATACTTGCGGTGCACCTGCTGCAAAAAGTCACAGGCCGCAAGACGCCGCTGCGCGTGGTACCGCTTTTCGAGACAATCAGCGATCTCGTGAACGCTCCTCATGTTCTGCAGAAACTATTTGCGATACCCGAATACCGTGCGCTCATCAACAACAAACAAGAGATCATGATCGGCTATTCAGACAGCTCGAAAGATTCGGGAATTCTCACAGCCGCGTGGAATCTCTATCGCTGCCAGGAAGAGATTATAAAAGTCGCGCACGAGGCGGGCGTTGAAGTGACGCTCTTTCACGGGCGCGGCGGCACGATCGGCCGGGGCGGCGGGCCATCGCACCTGGCGATTTTATCGCAACCCCCGGGTTCGGTCGAAGGGCGCATACGCGTCACAGAACAGGGCGAGATGATTCAGGCAAAATTCGGATTACCCTCGGTCGCGCGCCGCAGCCTCGAAATTTACACGAGCGCTGTTCTACTCGCAAGCCTTAAGCCCCCGCCCGGCCCACCGCAAGAGTTTCGTGAGGTGATGGATGCACTCTCAGAAACTGCCGCGGTCGAATACCGCCGACTCGTCTACGAGACTCCCGCGTTTATCGATTACTTCAGATCCGTCACCCCTGAGCAAGAATTGGGTAATCTCAACATAGGTTCGCGCCCGGCAAAACGCCGCTCCATTGGTTCGACCCAAGATGCGCCTCGTGCGCAGGGCGAACCAGGGACCTCCGTGTCCCATGGCATCGAAGCGCTTCGGGCCATACCCTGGATCTTCGCGTGGACACAGGTGCGCCTGATGCTGCCATCATGGCTCGGTGTCGGCGCAGCGCTGGCGAAAGTGCTGCGCTCAGACAGGCGCGAGACTCTCTTGCGCATGCGCCGCGAGTGGTATTTCTTTCGTTCGTTTATTGATCTTATCGAAATGGTTTTGATCAAATCAGATATCCGCATCGCGGCGCATTATGACAGCCGGCTTGTCGCCGACGCGCTGAAGCCTGTCGCAAATGAGATTCACGAACGGCTCGCAAATGCGATTTTGCGCGTGAAAGAGATATCACCCGAGGGTGATCTCGTCGCTTACGATGCAAATCTGCGACGGGAAATTGAATTTCGATCGCTCTGGCTCGACCCACTGAATATTCTGCAGGCAGACTACCTGATGCGGTTGCGGCAAAAGCCTGAAAGCGAGAGCCTGCGCCGCGGCCTGCTGCTGACGATCAACGGCATCGCCGCAGGCCTCAAAAACACGGGTTAAACGGCAAATACCAAATGGCGCAAATCTTATGGGGATATTGTTGACATTCTCACTTTTGCTTCGTCCAATACCTAAGATGAAAAGATACCTGATCTGTGCTGTGTTCTTGGCTGGCCTGACCTCGGTTTCGGCCGCCCGCAAAGCGACGAAAAAGCCGGCCGAACAGAGTAATAACCCTGAAGCGGCGCGTGTGGCGATTATTCTGTACGAAGACAAAACCGGTACCAAGAACTTCGAATATATGCCGAGCTCGCTGAAAGAAGCGATCACCGATTCAATGCACACGAAATTTGAGTTTGTCGAAGTCGACGCTGCCAAGGTCGAACCTGTAGTCGCGCAGGTGCGCGCGAAAACGAAAGGCAAAATTGGCGCAAAAGAAGCGGCCGAAATCTGCCGCAAGGCCGACGTCGATATTCTGATCTACGGAGACTTCGCTTACAACAAAGAATCAGAAGAAATTGAAATCCACACAAATATTTCACTGGGTTCAACCGACAAATTCAGACTCTTGCCGGCAGTAGAAAACCGCGTGGATAGCACGATCTTTCAGGCCGCCGACAAAGTGGCGACCGACATCGTCGCCGAAATCACTAAGGTTGCTATTGAACAGCAACAGGCAAAAGGCAAAGCAGAACTCGATAAGAAGGGCAAAACCACGCTCGACAAAACAGAAAAATCAAAAACCTGGCAAGATATCAACTGGACGATCGGTGTTTCTGCCGGGTCGGTCTACCCGCTTGTAAACCGAGATAACGCTGAGATCAAAACCGAACCAGCATTGAGCGCATTTGGCAACTACCGCTTGAAAAATAATCTGCACGTCGGGCTCTTCGCTTCATATAGCAGCCTCAGAAGTTATGGCAAGAACACCCCATACCAGACGAACCTTGATCACGTAGCCACAGCAGCGACTGTCGGGTATTTCTTTGACCTGTCACCGCGCTGGCGTTGGGCAAATGTTGTGGGCGGTGGTTATTACTTCGGCAAACTAAACGTTTATTCTACATGCAGCTCAGGCAACACCAACTGCGGAACCGGATCATTCCAATCGACCAACGAACAGGTCAAGAACCCGTTTTTCATGGCGCGTTCGGGCATTCACTTCATGATCTTTTCGTGGCTGGCAATCGGTGCAGACGCCGAATACCGCATGTACTATGATTCGAAGCCGGTGCACACGATTGGCGGTGCACTCGTGATTACGGGAATGTTTTAGAAACATGAAGGGAATCTTTGCCTCAGTGTTTCTCGCGGTTACCTTCGCAGGCAACTGCACGAATATTGGCCTGCTCGACCAGCTTGAGAACCCGGCTGGTGGCCTGACGTTAACGGCTTTTGTTGCTTCTGTCAATTCGACTGGTGATCTTTCCGCATACTCTGCAGGCCTCTTTGCAAGCTGCGGTGGCGTTCAGGGTTTACTCAGGGCAGACTGCGCCTGCCAGAATATGGCGGCAAACGCCGGCTTACCCGAAAGTGGCAAATATATCGCATTCATGAGCGCGGCGGCATATGACATGAGCTGCCGCATTATCGGCAACACGAGCCAACTTTTAAACTGTCCGATTCCGAGCGGTGGCCCCAATTGGGCAACCACAACGGGCCAAAAAATTGCAAAGGGCTATGCGGGGCTTTTGAGCGGCACGTTGCTGAATCCGTTGAACATTACAGAGTATAAGTCAGCGCCGGCTTCCGCAAGCTTCGTCTGGACAGGTACGCAACCTGGTGGCCAGTTCTTCAGCAATGGATCGACCAATTGTGGTGATTTTACCACAGGTTCGGTGAATAATTCTGTCGTCGGTGATTTTGACAGCGCATCATCGACCTGGATAAACACAGGCAGCGTTCAAAGCTGCACTATCAGCACGGGCACTATGTATTGCTTGGCGCGACTCTAGAAGACTTATCCACTGAACGCAGCCAATACCTTGTCAGCCTGATGCTGTCCATTAGAATTGGCTATGTCAAAGA
>JAKQXK010000672.1 GCA_029561505.1 Spirochaetota bacterium
GCAGACAATCATGACAAGGCGACGGGCATAAAGGTAGAAGCCAATCAGAACCCTGATATCATAGTGAGATATATACCCACTGGCGAAAGGTTTGCAGTTGAATGCAAGTACAGAACAAACCCAAGTGTGAGTCAGAAGAGCGGTAAACCGGTGATCAGCTGGGCGAAGCCATATCAAATCGAAAATTACAAGAAGTTTTCGCAGAAACGCCGAATGCCAGTTTTCGTGGTTATAGGGCTCGGTGGGCGCCCAGATTCTCCTGACGTGATGTATTGCCTCCCTTTACAAGAAGCTAAATACCCAGAGCTCTTCTTTTCCCTACTGAATAATTACGAAAAAGATCCAGAATCGACCTTTTTCTGGCGCAACGGTTTTCTTACCTAAGCGCGGGCCATCACACAACAAATTTTACGCGCTGCGGGCGCGACCGCTTCGCTGGGTCGCGTCCTCGGGTCTACGCGGCGAAAGATCGCGGACGACGCGCACACCGGGAGGTGTGTTTTTGCGCGTCGCCGCGAGCCGCTCCGACCACATTTTGACTTGCTGTGAAGACACAGCAAGTCAAAACGTCAGCGTAAAATCAACGTTGTACGCAATACCGCGCCAAGAGGTAAGAAGTTAGAAAGACCGGGAGGTTATGTGATCGATCGCGCCCCCAAGAGCGCCCGGCGTCCATGCCGGTCGCGAACGGGGCATTTACACGACGAAATGGCTGGAGGCGTCTTCGCCGCGCAGACCCGAGTACGCGCGACGAGCGAAGCGAGTCTCCGTCTTCGGTGGCGCCACGGCACCGCAGTCGAACCTGGCGGTCATCGACCGACAGGCAAGCGCAGAGTGTAAATTTTGTTCTCTGCAGTGGAGTGGCTTAACCGGAATTTTACGGAAGACTTGTTTTGCCATGGCAGGCGAAACAAGGTTATGCAGAAATTGAGCGGCATTACCTGATCAGGTCTTCTGCCGTCAAATGATTGGCAGATTTGCCATGCTCAAATTTCAGTATCCCCAACTGTTCGTATTTTGGTCTGATACGATCAGATAAAAGGCCTATCTCTTTAAGGTTTGGCACCATGCGGGTAAAGAGCTGAGTTCTGAAATCTTGCATGATTTCGGATGTATCAACCATCTTCAACCACGCATTTCGGCTGATACCGTGTGCGAAATATTCTTCATAGATTTCCATAAATTGGAAGCGATTGCGCAGAAGTACGGATACTTCATAGGCCCAATCCTCCCGATCCCGACGTTTGCTCTCAGATATCTCTTTTGTGAAATAATCGCGCAATGCTACGACGCCGTAATGCACATGGCGAGCTTCATCGGCGATCACCAACTTCAACAGTTCTTTGAGTAAGGGTTCATGCGTGTGTTTATAGATCATGCCAAAAGCACCCAGCGCCAGGCCTTCAATCATAATCTGCATTCCCAGAAATTTTAGGTCCCAGTCTGAACCGGCTGTGATGGAACGCAAAATGACAAACAGGTTATCGTTCACATGGTACAATTTTTTCAATTTTGTAAGCAGATACTTTGAGAATACTTCGACATGACGGCCTTCATCGACTACCTGCGTTGAACCGTATAACTTGGCATCAAACCACGGCGTTGCTTCAACCGTTTCACCCGCGATGTACAGTGCACCCTGTTCGCCGTGCAGAAACTGTGAAAGCATCCAGCTGATCGTCGAATGGACAATTTCTTCACGCTTTGATTTATCTTTCGGATAAAATGACTCACCGAAACCCGGTACAAATTTTTCAGGAAAAATCGGTTTTTCCAGATTTGCTGTATCTACGTTGGCAGTCCAGGGCAGGTCTTCTGCATCCCATTGCGCTTTGTAGGCGCGGCGGTACAGTTTCTTAAATTCGGGATTGCCAGTATTTTCGTATGTCCAGTCGTAAAAGACTTCATGCCCGGATGCAATTTTAAGTGTATTACTTTTCCCCCCATTAAGTACATACCCTGCAACCGCCGACGGCATTAGGTCAAGCGCGACCCTCGGGTTGCGTCCGATCATGCCCCCGATCGCGCTTACATCATCTGCTAAACTCATAGATCCCTCCTGAATTTTTTAATTTTGTTGAATTGAGAACTTGCATATCATTGATTAAGCCGCGATAGATAGTGCAATCTGAACACCACCAAGATAGCGGCGACTGAGTGCCGAAAAGTACTTGGCTATGCGAGCTTTATCAGCCGCAATGCTGAGTTGTTT
>JAKQXK010000039.1 GCA_029561505.1 Spirochaetota bacterium
CCGATCTAGCCGCATACCGCACACTCGATGCTCTCGACACCTCGGGTTTTGAGAGTCTGCACGGCAGGCATAACGCCCTGATGCATACCCTCGACCAAATCGTCGAATTTCAGTTACGCTGCGCGGCTGATCCGTCCCTGCCATCACATCGTATTTGATTTGGCGCTAAGCGCCAAATCAAATACGATGTGAAATCTTAAAAAACGCTTGTGGGCGGCTTTGCAAACGCATCTAAATCCGCTATGTTGAAATTACCTGCCGGTGTCACAATTGCCACCGACGCCCTGCAAAAAACCGATGCGAAATTTAGTGGAATTCTCAGCACCGAAGCTCTCGAATTCGTCGCCAGGTTGGTTCGCCAGTTTGAGCCGCGCCGGCAAGAATTGCTCGCCGCGCGCGTGAAGCGAGCCAAAGCACTCGAAGCGGGCGAAAAGCCCGATTTTCTCAAGAGCACGGCAAAAGTTCGCGGTGGCGACTGGAAGGTTGCGCCTTTGCCGAAAGACCTTGAATGCCGGCGCGTCGAAATCACGGGCCCTGTTGATCGCAAAATGGTGATCAATGCGCTCAATTCAGGTGCCGACAGCTACATGACCGATTTTGAAGACTCAAACACGCCAAACTGGCAAAACCAGATTAATGGCCAGATTAACCTGCGCGATGCAATTCGCCGCGAGATCGACTTTGAATCGGGCGGCAAAGAGTATAAGTTGAAGGCGAAAACGGCAACGTTGCTCGTTCGCCCGCGTGGTTGGCACCTCGATGAGAAGCACATTCAGATCGACGGCAAACGCATTTCGGGTGGCATATTTGATTTCGGCCTGTTCTTTTTTCACAACGCGAAAGAGCTGATCGCGCGCGGTAGCGGCCCCTACTTCTACCTGCCCAAGATGGAATCGCATCTTGAAGCACGCCTGTGGAACGACATCTTCGTGATGGCGCAGAAAGAGCTCGGCATACCCAATGGCACAATTCGCGCGACTGTGCTGATCGAAACGATTCTCGCCGCATTCGAGATGGATGAAATTCTGTACGAACTCAAAGACCACAGCGCAGGCCTCAATGCTGGCCGCTGGGACTACATCTTCTCGTGCATCAAAAAATTCAAGAACGACAAAAACTTTTGCCTGGCGAACCGCTCTCTGGTGACGATGACATCCCCCTTTATGCGCAGCTATGCGCTGCTGCTGCTCAAAACCTGCCACAAACGCGGGGCGCCCGCAATCGGCGGCATGAGCGCGCTGATACCGATCAAGAATGACGCAGCGGCGAACGACAAGGCGCTTGCAGGGGTCAAAGCCGACAAGGCACGCGATGCGGGCGATGGCTATGACGGCGGCTGGGTCGCTCACCCGGGCCTCGTCGATCTCGCGATGCAAGAATGGAAAAAAGTTTTGGGCACGAAACCCAACCAGATCGACAAACAGCGCGACGACGTGAACGTTGTGGCCGCTGACCTCTTGAACTTTCAGCCAGAGGCGCCGATCACCGAACAAGGCCTCAGGTACAACATCAATGTCGGCATTCACTACCTCGGCTCATGGCTTGCGGGCAATGGCTGCGTGCCGATTCATAACCTCATGGAAGATGCCGCGACCGCCGAAATTTCGCGCTCACAGGTCTGGCAGTGGATTCGCTCGGCGAAGGGTGTACTCGACGACGGGCGCAAGATCAGCGAAGACCTCGTGCGCGCGATGATACCCGACGAACTCGAAAAAGTCAAAGAGGTAACAGGCGGAGGGCCCACGTATGACCAGGCCGCCCGCATCTTCGTCGACATGTCGACCTCGGCAGATTTTGCCGAGTTTCTGACGTTACCGCTGTACGAGAGGGTCTAGCGATTTGACTCAATGCCCGCGATACTGGCAGCGGTTATTGCGCCACGTGCATGGGTCATATGTGCGCATGCAATCGAGGTTGGTTCGCAACTGCGAACAACTCGCTGTGTACTTAATTAGGTCTTCTTGTTTCGATGCGCTCTTGCGCTTTGCCTCGGCTTTCTTTTCGGCTGCCGTAAGCTCGCGGTCACCGATGAGCTTGGCAGCCAACTTATGGCCAGTGCGCGGATGCACGTGCTTATTCTCTATCCACGTTGGGTCACCCTGGGCTTCCCATTGAACAAGAGTCATACCGTCTTTAGACTCAATCACCAGCCCCTTGTAATAATAGCCGTTTTGCCACTGCGCGTAGACTTTGCGCGCGTTTGCCGGTGCTTTTTTGCCCGCGACGCTTTCTTTGATCTTGTCGTTTGCTATCCACATCTCGCCTGAGCCATCTGCCCATTTGACGAGGCTTTGGCCTTCTTTTTCTGCCACGACTTTGCCTTCATAGTAGACGCCATTTGTCCACATCGCCGATACTGCGCGCGGTGGTTCTACAGGGGTGCCCGCTTCTGCTTCGGTATCTTGAGGTAAAATCGCCGTACCGACTAAAGCAATCGTAAAAAATAAGATGCCCATTCTGTTTCTCGTCATTTTGCCTCCGCCTCGCCTGATTGGCGTTAAGGTCTTAAACCCATGCAAATAGTCAAGGCACAATGCGATTTCCGGCATGTCTATCGTGCCGATTTTGACCCATGGCAGATAAAAAACGCGACGACCTGCTCGTCGAAACCCTCAACCCCGACATGGGCTATTTCTTTCGTACGAGCAAGAAACTCTACGAAACCCGCACGAAATTTCAAGACCTAGAAATTCATGAATTACCACGCCACGGCCGCATGCTGCGCCTCGACGGCGTTTTTCAGACGTCTGACCGTGACGAGTTTCTTTATCACGAACCGCTGGCTCACGTCGGTGGCATGACGATCGACGGCCCGAAGACTGCGCTCGTGATCGGCGGCGGCGACGGTGGTGCAGCTGAAGAGTTTCTCAAATATAAGACTATCGAAAAAGTTGTTATGGTAGAACTCGACGGCGGCGTTGTTGATGCATGTAAAGAATATATCCCCGGTATCTGCGGCGACGCATTCAAGAGCCCAAAGCTTGACCTGCGCATAGAAGACGGCATCAAATATGTGTTTGAAACCACTGAAAAGTTCGACCAGGTGCTGCTCGACCTGACAGACCCGTTTGGCCCGTCGATTGAGCTCTACACGCATGAGTTCTATGCCCAGATTTCGAAGATCATGACCGACCGCGGCATTCTGAGCCTGCACATAGAATCGCCGATCACGCGCCCTGAGCTTTTCAGCAAACTCTTTTGGACTTTGAAATCGGTTTTCCCGATTGTGAAGCCGATGACAAATTATGTCCCATTATATGGTACTCTCTGGGGCTTCGCTCTGGCGAGCAAGACGCAAGACCCGACGGCAGTGGATAAAAAAACCCTGAGCGATCGTATTGCTAAACATAATCTGCCGCAATTGCAGTTCTATAACGAAGACACGCACCATTCGCTTTTCGCACTGCCAAACTACGTGCGTGAAATGATAAAGACAGAACAACAGCCGATACGCAAAGGCGACACTTTACCTGTGCCTGCGGGTTCAAAGCGCGATCTCGCGCTCTTTGAAGCGACGACCTGAGCTCTACAGGGTGAAGTTATCGAACCCATTGTAGCGTATCAGTAACGTAGCGTGACGAAAACTGGCACTGTTATACGACATAAAAAAAAAGACTCAAGAAACTCTTTCCCTTATTTCAGTTTACGCGTTCAGACGTCGATAGAGAGAGGGGAACATTCTCACTTAAGGGGAGCATAAGGAAATGCTTAAGAAAGTAAATATAGCGCTGGCCACACTTGCAATGGTAGCGATTACCACATCGGCATCGGCAATCGAAGAGGCTTTTAAGGCCGGCAAAGATAGCCAAAAGGCAACTGACCTTGCAGAAACCGAAAAGCGACTCGACGACCAGATTCGCCAGATCAGCGAACGCCTGCAGGCAATGTATACACTGCGCGACATTGGGCCAAAGGTCAAGCAGAGCCCAACCCAGACAATTTTTTCGATGGGTAAAGACGAAGACGGTGAATACATCGAGCTGGTAGCATATACCTTTAACCCTCAGTCATATAACTATGGCCGTCCGGTGGGCACTGCTGCGAAGACAATGCGCCTCTACTTTGCAGGCAAAGACCTGTCAAAGATCAAGACCATTGTCGACGATCAGAACTTCTACGAACAATATAAGTACTACACAAAGTCAGTTCACCCCGGCCCGGTGAAGGGCAACCCGAACGATATTCAACTCGCGACATCTTTTAACAAGACGACCGAGGTTGCAGAAAAGTCACCTGACTACCAGGTTAAACTGGCTGATATCGAGAATGACCCAACCAACCCAAACCGTATCAAATTCAAACGCGACTTCTACATCGAAAACCTGATCTATTTCGAAAAACTGTTCCGCTTTACGTTTGAGTTTCAGAAGCGCGGCGCTTCAAACGGCGACGTTGAAACGATTCAACGGCTGAAACACTCACTGCGCTACTGAGGTTAGAACCAGAAGGCGCTACGGCCACCGATTCAACCTCTGGTCGAAAACCGGCTCGCCAGTCGAGCCGGCAAGACCAGCAATTTCAGAACAAATTTCAATCCCTCGAACTTTTTGTGCGCGTTATTGCGCACGACCTCAATGGCCCGCTGACGGGCATGAACCTGACGCTACAGGCTTGCCGCAAACTGGCATCAACCGACGCGATGAGGCAGCTCTTGAACGCGCTCGCAACTGACCTGACATCGGCGACCGATTTGCTCGAAGAGCTGAAGTCTCTTAACCGGCGTGATACATTTCGCATGCAGAAGATCGATCTCGTTGCCGAAATGAAAGCGCTGATCGACCAGGTGCAGTCAAACCCGCGGGTTCCGATATTCATTGATCTCGTCGACTCGAACGAGAAGCTGACCATCGCCGGAGATATTTCCCGTTTGCGTCGCGCCTGGCAAAATATTATTCGCAACACGATCGACACGGCAGAAGCACGCAAAGATGGCGAACGCGTGGCCTTGCAGGTCTCAATGAAACGTTCTGGTGCTTCGGCGCGCATTCGCTTCTCAGACAATGGCGGAGGTATAGACCGACGGCGGGTGGCGCGTCTGTTTGAACCTTTTTACACCACGAAAGGTGAAAAGAACCGCGGGCTCGGCCTCTTCATCGCGCGCAAAATTGTCATTGAGCACCACGGAAAAATTCGCGTGTCTTCAAAAAAACCCATGACCCGCGTTACCATTGATCTACCGGCTTTACCATGAGCACCGCACAGACCATGCCCTTTCTTGACCTCGAGGTTGATGGCAAAAAAACCACGCGAAAAATTCTGCTCGTCGAAGATGTTGATTCGATTCAGCTGGCAATTCGCGACTTTCTGTTTTCGCGTTATGACATTCAAGTCGCTGGCACAGCCGAACAGGCGCTGATGACGCTCGCGATGTCGCCTGACATCGATTTATTGATTACCGACATCAAGCTGCCCGAAATGAACGGGTTTGAACTCGGCAGGCTGGCCCGAAAACTCAGGCCGAATATTCCAATAATCGTTATTACCTCATACGATGTGAATGAATTCATCGACATCATTCGCGAACACGGTTTTGCTCAGGTTATTACGAAACACGGGCGCATGAGCCTGAAAGAAATTGAAGTCACCATTGAGAAAATGCTGTCGGGTGATATATTCGGGGTACAGAAATATTTTCCGCAAATGCGGCTGTCAGAAATTTCACTGCGCAATTTTCCCAAACCGTTCGCCGACGGGGTGTTATATTCGACAAAAGTTCGGTCTTTGCATGAAAGAGGCGAATTGACCGATCGTATTGCGGCACAATTCAAATCGCAGAAGCGCGCACCAGAGGCGACAACCAAGCTGGTTTTAGATGAGATCACCTCAAACGCCATGTTCAGGGCGCCCATCAATGACCATGGTGAGTTCAAATACCAGACGAAACATTCAGAGCATGATATTCTGCTCACACATCAGGATATCGTGCTCGACGAAGAAGACCAGTTTACGCTGCAGTTCGGCATCTGCGACGACTGGATTATCATGTGTTGCATCGACCCGCACGGTCGGCTGACACAAAAAGAAATTCTCTACCGTCTGCACAGACACCTCATCGCCGACAACGACACGGGTTTGCCTGCTGGCCTGCATGATTCTCACGGTCGGGGCATTTTTCTGTTGCGCGAGCAGCTATCTTCGCTCGTCTTCAACATCGAGCGGCATCGCAAGACCGAAGTGATTTGCCTTTATAACACCGTCGCCGCACAGGCATATAAGAACATTTCAATTTATGAAATCGCAGGCTCTGACAAACATGACTGAATCGGCAAAGCCGGCTGCACTGTTGGCTCTCAAAGAGATTTCGCTCAGCTATGGCAAACGTAAGATTCTCGACGCCATCGATCTTGATATTGAGTCCGGGTCGTTTACGGTAATTGCCGGCGAATCGGGCAGCGGCAAGAGCACTCTGCTTTATATTCTGGGCGGGTTCTTGCGACCCGACCGCGGTTCGTTTCTGTTCTCGGGTCGCCGCGTTTACGGCAGATTCGGTGAATTTGGTCTCGGCCGCTTTCGAAAAAAATTCATAGGATTTCTCTTTCAAGACTTTCGGCTTCTGCCTTTTTTGACCGTTGAGCAGAACATACGTTTCCCGGCGCTGTTCTCGGGTAAAAAACTCGCAAAAGAACAGCTGCAGAACCAGATGCATAATCTGGGCATTGCACACCGGGCAAAAGCCTACCCAAACACCATTTCAGGGGGTGAGGCGCAGCGAACGGCGCTCGCCCGCGCGTTATTGATGAATCCCCCTTTGTTGTTGCTCGACGAACCCACCGGCAATCTCGACAGCGCAACCGAGGCTGCGATTGTGAACGTGCTCGTCGACCTGAAGAAACAGGGCCTGACGCTCGTGTGCGTCTCGCACAGCAATTATATTATGCAACATGCCGACCGTGTGCTGCGCCTGGTTGATGGCAAACTGACCGAAGCGGCGGCAAAACCTGTTAAGGCTGCGAGCCGCACAAAGAAGAAGAGCTGATATGGATATTCTGAGATTCGTACTGCGGCGGTTATATCTTATTTTGTTCATTGCGCGCAAGCACTTCGTGCGCAACG
>JAKQXK010000285.1 GCA_029561505.1 Spirochaetota bacterium
TGCGCCCCAGTTTGCCTCGATGCTTGAGCCCTATGCAAGGGGCGGTGCAACCGCGCCGGTAGCAGCGGCACCCGTGGCAACGAACTCTATCCCCCTGAATTCTGGCGGCAGGCAGTGCGCGATACCCATGAAGCAGAGTTACGCGTTTCAGTCGACGCAAAAGGGTGAATTTCTGTCATCGGGCAATATGCGGTTTGTCGCGAATGCCTCAGCGCCAGGCACTTACACAGTGCTCACGCTCGACCGCACTGGAGAAATCGAGAGCTCTAACAGCGCGCGGGTCATTGACGGTAAGCTTGTTGTTGAAAAATTTCTTGGCGGCAACGACCTGGTCTTTGAATGCTCGCAATATGGTATCAACGGGGCGGTGTCGGCGCAGGCGCTGCAGCTGAGCATAGAACTCAGATAGTTTTACTTTTCGGCGCCGGTCGTTAATTTTATTTATCAACGTGCCCATTCGCCCGATGCACCTCGCGACCGACCTCGATGCGGTCGCAGAGCTCGTTTATGACACCGATGCATACCTGTTCCCGTTCTTGTTCGGCGCACGCAGGCGCGCGTTGCCAATCTTGCGCGAACTCATTAAGCTGAACTCGAATTCTTTTTCGCACCGTTACATTCAGGTTTACGAAGGTGAGGGCAGGGTGCAGGCAATTCTCATCGGCTATGACCACCGTGAAATCGACAAAAAAGCCGAAGAGGCAGATTTCAAACGTGTGCTGTCTGCATTCGACCAGATTCTGATGGTACCCAAGTACTGGATTCTGCAGCCGTTTATGGATAAAAGCGATGTTACGGGGTTTTATATTCAGAATGTGTGCGTCGCCGCTGAGCACAGGGGAAAAGGTATTGGTTCTTTATTGATCCGCAATTTCTGCGAAACACACCCTTCGGCCGTCTGGCTCGATGTCGAGCTCGGCAACAAGGCCGCGCTGCAGCTCTATGAACGGCTGGGGTTTTCCATCGCCTCAAAAAAGTCGATCTTTCTACCGGGCTTAGGCAGTTACCGGCTGGTGCGTCAGCCGTAGCAGGGGCTTGCCCTGCTATGATTGACGCACTGTCTCGATTTTGTACGCTGCACTATGCTAAGATATAAAGCGGATGTTTTGTCAGTTTTTTACATGATTGTCACGACGGCGCTCTTGATCGTGAACTGGAACCTGCCCGAATTCAATGTTTGGCTGTTTCTGGGTTCGATTCTGATGGCGACGAGCTGCTTCGCGATGGCGCACAACCACAACCACATTCCGATGTGGAGAGTAGACTTTCTCAATAAGCTCACCGACTACTGGCTGACGCTGTTCTATGGTTTCCCGGTCTACGCGTGGATTCCGACGCACAACATGAACCACCACCAACTCAACAACCGCGAGGGTGATTACACGATCACCTGGCGCCTGTCTGAGAGAAACAACCTCTTTACTATGATCACCTTTCCGTTCGTGAGCGCGGTTTACCAGCAAAAGCCCACGTCAGACTTTCTCAAGCACTACTGGAACGTCAACAAACCCAAGTTTTTCTATTACATTTCGCAATACGTCGTCTGGGTTCTGTGGATAGCCGGTGCGTTCTACCTCGATTCGCGCAAAGCGCTGCTTTACGTGGCGATACCGATGATTGTGGCCACCCAATTTGTTCTGATTATCAACTACATTCAGCACGTTCATACCGACGAAGAGTCACAGTACAACCACTCGCGCAACTTTACGGGCCTCTATAACAAGTTCTTATTGAACAACGGCCTGCATACGGCGCACCACGAACAGATGGGCCTGCACTGGAGCCAGCTGCCAGAAGCGCACGCAAAAATTGCGCACCGAATCGACCCACAGCTCAACGAAGTTTCTCTCGGCTGGTATGTCATTCGCACGTACGTTCTCGGTCTCTTTGTACCCAAATTTCGCAGCAAGTCGATGCGCCTCGAGCGCATGGCGCTTGCCGGCGGTGGCTCACTCACCGAAAGTTTCGATGCTTCAAACCATATGGTTTCTGCCTCGGCGGCGCCAGCTGTGAAAAAAGTGGCTAAGAAAAAGCCTTCAGCCAAGGCGAAGGCGAAACCAAAAGCGAAAGCGAAAAGCAAGCGCTAATGGCAGCCGAATCGTCATTTGACATTGTCTCTGAAGTCAACTGGCAAGAGGTCACCAACGCCATCGACCAGGTGCAGCGCGAAATTGGCACCCGGTTTGACTTCAAAGGCACCAAAGTAGCGATCACTTTAGAGAATAAAGAACTCACCCTCATCGCCGACGATGAGGGTAAGCTCAAGCAGCTCAAAGACGTGCTCGATTCAAAGC
>JAKQXK010000044.1 GCA_029561505.1 Spirochaetota bacterium
AGACAAAAATAAATGCTGGCGCATTGCGGTCAAAATCTCGTGGATCAAAATGAAGCCTACCGAAGCTAACGCCAATATAACGGATAACAGGGTCAGCTTGCGTTCTTTCAGGTCGCCGGTATGCTCGAAGGCGAATGCGCACAGTGCCACGGTGCCGGCCGCGACGAGCAATAGGCGAAATGCCGAATCGAAAAAATTTCTTGCCCGGCCGGTTCCACGCAGTTCGCACGTAAATGCCATGATGTTCAAGAGCGCGGTGAATAGTAGATAGATATGGCTTGCCCGAATTTGCATGCGCATCGTCAGATCCGTTACATGCTCGGGTTTGAAGTAGCGGCTCATATAATACCCTGTGCCTAGAAAAGCAAGAAACAAGACGATACCGAAGAGCAGATTCGCTTTTCTCATCATATGCTCCTTCGGGCGAGCATGGTTGCCATCCCACCCAGAAAAAAAAACCTAGTTTGTGAGACTATGCCACAGACGTGCGGCGCGAATCGGGACCCATATGAACCAAGCTCAGCGGTTGTTATTGTGTTTGACATTATATGATAATGTATAAACATTACGACGTAATGTCAAATAAAATCGGATTTCCGCGTGCCTAAGCAACGAACCGTAAAAAGCCGTGTGGAACAAAAAGCCGTTACAAGGGAAGGTTTGTTGCGTGTTGCTCGCAAAGTCTTCACAAAGTATGGATATGCAGAAACCAGCGTCGCTGATATCTGCAGGGCCGCTCGCGTGACCCATGGCGCACTCTACCACCACTTTGCGGGCAAGATTGATATTTTTTCCGCCGTCGTTTCGGAAATTTTTACAACACTGGCTGCCGCCATTCAAAGCGCGGCGGATGCTGAAACAGGCTGGGCGCAAGTCGAGGCAGCAGCTCGCGCGTACCTGAATGCTTGTATGGACCCTACCGTTCAGGTGATTCTGTTGCGTGAGGCACCAACCGTTTTGGCCCAGACAGAATTTAAAGAAGCCGATGCCACGGTCAATGAACCTCTGGTGGCGGGCTTGATGCGCCGCTGGATCGAGATGGGTATCATGCGGCCTCTGCCCTTACCCGATGCTGCTCGCATCCTCGGCGGTGCGTTTGCAGAAGCGGGCGCAGCTATTGCCACCGCCAAGGATTCGGCGAAAGCCAGGGCCGAAGCCGAAGCAGTTATTCACTTGCTTTTAGCGGGATTGAAGGCGGAGTGATTTCACTGTGATCAACCAATTATCGCCTTATGCTGAATCAATGGCTGCAGAGATTGCAGATCTTTTTCATGCTGCGGTGCACGCCATCGATGAAAGAATTTATACCGTTGAGCAAAAAGAAGCATGGGCGCCCTTACCAATCGATAAGATAAAATGGCAAACGCGCCTCAATCAAAAGCGCCCGCATGTCGCCCTTGTCGGCCCGATGATTGCGGGCTTCATCGAGCGGAGTGGCCAAATTCTGGTAAACTATTCGATGGAGCTGATGCTCCAAATATAGCCTCTAAGACAATTTTTCACTTCCCAAAACCTGTTTTAAGCCCCATCTTCAATTCTATAATCTGTCTTTGCGCCGGAGTGACGGAGGTACGCGCTGTCTGAGTGGGGAGTAAGTTTCTATTTATTTAAAATGAATTGACTACTTAGAAGTCAGGGGTTCGATGGAAATTAATGATCAGTACCACGGAGATTTTTATGCATAAATTCTGCCAGCGTCTTTTCGGCGCTTCTTTTGCGCTTGCGGCCATTGCCTGCGGGCCGAAAAAAGCTGAGATTACAGCCAAACCCTTGGTGCTCGAAGGCAACATATTTGAGTGCGAAACGTATTCGCAGACGGATATAGGTCTACACCAGATACGCAAATTAAAGTTCAAGAACGGCCAATTTGAAGAAATCGTGGTCTCGCAGAGCGATGTTACCGGAACCGCAGATAGCGGCGACATAACAACTGAGGGTAAATATACTGTAGATGAGCAGCGGATAATTATGACACCACAGACGGACGCCCAATACACTTACTACCATACGGACGGTAAAATATTTCTGGCTGAAGAAGGTTTTGCCGCTTACAAAAAAGATCCTAAAGTTCTCGAAAAGCTCACTGGCAATTCTGAAAATGAAGATTCAAGCCTGCCATCATACATGGTGGTTTGTAAGCCGAAATAGGCTAAGGGTGTAGGGGACAAGAAATTCCTCCCCACCCGCGCCGGCTGGTCCCAATGAGAATTGATTTCTGAATCGATTAAATATAGTTCTTTA
>JAKQXK010000047.1 GCA_029561505.1 Spirochaetota bacterium
GATCTGCGCGGCAGGGCTGAGGCGGGCGACACAGGTTACTGGTTCGGTAAACACACCTATACCTATTCGATGGATGAATATGTAAACTACGACCTCGATGCCGCTATCGCGCATGTGTTGCAGCAAACGGGTGCGGCAAAACTCAATTACATTGGCCACAGCATGGGTGGCATCATCATGTACGCGCGCCTCGGCTCACTGCAAGAGACGCGCGTCGCAAACTTCGTTGCAATAGCGTCGCCGATGAACTTCTTACCTTACAACCTGTGGACATTTAAGCTCTACTCGATGCGGGGCGGCATGGCGCTTCTGCCGGTGTTGCCTCTGCGCCCCGGAGCAATCATGGGCAGCTTTATTCCCGAAGCACTTTATGCACCGTTTATCGACGCATTCTTAAATTCAGAAAATACTTCGCGCGAGGTGAAAACACTGCTGCTGCAGCGCTCGATCAATAACATCAGTAAATCTGAGATTAAACAATTCATTTACATGACAGAAAACGGCGGTATGTTCAGCGCCGACGGCAAGGTTTCTTACCGAGAGAACCTGAACAAAGTGACTATACCTGTTTACCTGCTTGCTGGCCGCCGCGATGAACTCGCAGACCCGGCAGTTGTGCGCGACATCTATGAACGCGTCGCGGCAAAAGACAAAACCTTTGAGATCTTCTCACGCGCCGACGGTTACGTTGACGACTACGGCCATACCGACCTCATCTTTGGTCGCGCGGCGCACAAAGAAGTGCACCCGCGCATTATCGATTGGTTGAATAAGCGCAACTAAGCGTTGGTAAATGCGCTACGTGCATTTACCAACGCTTAAAGATAAAGAATACCGCCAGTATCAAGAATACAAAACCCACCATGTAGTTCCAGCGGAGTTCGTCGCTCTTAAATATCCAGACAGCAAAAACTGTGAAGACGAGCAGTGAAATGACTTCTTGTATTACCTTAAGTTCGAAGAGGTTAAAGGGCCCACCGTAATTCTCACTGCCGAGACGATTTGCGGGTACCTGCAGCGCGTATTCGGCAAGCGCGATGAACCAGCTGAGCAGAATCACGCCATAAAGTGGTAACGCCGACCACCGCTGGCTTTTGTGCAGCTGCAAATGCCCATACCACGCGAGCGTCATGAAGACGTTCGAGAGAATCAGAAGTGAAATCGACCAAAGACCGGCAGACATGGTAGACCACTACCCAGCGGTCGGCCGCCGGGTAGCAAAGTTTTTAGTTGTCTTCTTCGCCGGCGCCGGCTTTTGCCTTGACCTTGAGCGAAATTGTCTGCGACCAGGCTGAGCCATAACTCACGTGCGCGCCGTTGGCAAACTGCAGCGTCACCCGGTAGTCGCCCGGTTTCAGATCGATCGTGTCTTCTGTCTGGCCTTTGCCATAGTGCTTGTGAAATTCGTCGTTGACGATCACCTGACCTTCGGCAATCGCTTCTTTATTGATGAGAATATGAAAGTGCCCAGTGCCTTCTTCTATTGCTCCGGCGGGTTTAACCGTCATGCCCTCAACCTGCATGCCAAATTTTACCGGTGATGTGACCTCGGCTTTATCAGAGGGTTCAGAGAACCATACCTTACCAGTGTATTCTTTTTTCTTGCAGCCAATAACAGCGACCAGCGCAAGCACGGTGAACAGTTTTATGAGTTTCATAAATCCTCATTGATTCGAATTGCACGTCTGTAAAGACATTCATGACCGCGCCTGCGGCGCGAGGGTTTGCGCAGCCGTTGTGCCACGCCGCTTCGCGGCGGGCACAACGGCGCGCGCTAGAGCTGATAGGGAAGACGAATCGACGGGTGCGACATGTTGAAATCGCGCGTGTTGCGGGTGACGAGCTGGCATTCGTGCAC
>JAKQXK010000288.1 GCA_029561505.1 Spirochaetota bacterium
GGCGCGTGATGCTGGGTACCATTGGCGAACACCAGCGTATGGACGGCACCGTGATCGCCGACGCGGTTAACCTCGCCTCGCGTATCGAGAGCCTAACCAAAAATTATGGCGCGGGAACCCTCATCTCTGATTTTTCATGGCAGAGCGTCAAAGATAAGCATAAATATGACTCGCGCCTCGTCGACCGGGTCGCCGTCAAGGGCAAGAATGAACCCGTAGACCTGATTGAAGTATTTAACAGCGACGTCGACGATCTTAGAAAACTGAAATTGAGGCAGAAAGCTGCTTTCGCCGCTGCGCTCGATCTCTACCGCCGGGGAAATTTCTCCGATGCCAAGAGCGCATTCTTACAGCTGGCGGCTGAGAATGCACGTGACATAACGCTGAGGCTCTATCTCGAACGCATTGAGCGTTATATCCAATATCCGCCTCGCGAATGGCTGGGGTTTGAGGTATTGACCGAAAAATAGCACAACAACTAACAGTCGTCGCCGCGAGTCAGATTTCTTATATTGCCGTTATGTCCATGTTCTTTGCCGCATTTGGTTCGGGTCTGCTCGCTTCATTTTCGGCTTGCGTGTATCCCCTGATACCGATCACGACGGCAATATTTGCCGGCGGCGAGCGCAAATCGTGGTACCAGGGCCTTCGCGCTGCTGGTGTTTATACACTTGGTATGTCGCTGACCTACGGCACTCTCGGCGTGGTCGCGGCGCTGAGCGGTTCTGTATTTGGCAAATACCTGGGCGACCCACGTGCGATAACTATTATTGGGTTCTTTTTGATTTACCTTGGCCTCGCGTACGCACATCTTTTACCTCTGCCGCTGCCCAATTTCGCCAACCGGCTGCAAGCAGGCCGTCACGGCAAAAAAACCGATGGCCTGCTGTATCCGCTGGTGCTCGGTATCTTTTCAGCCTTCATCGCCGCCCCTTGCACGGCGCCCTTTTTCGGCAACCTGCTCGTGCAGATCAGCAAGAGTGCCGCTGAAAAAGATTCGATATTTTTGCCTGCAGCTTCGGCGTTCGCTTTTGCTTTCGGTATGGGCGTGCCCTTTTTTCTCATCGGTACGTTTTCCATTCGTCTGCCGAAACCCGGCATCTGGCTGAAGGCGGTCGAATATGGCGGCGCCGTGGTGCTCATGACCGCCGGCTTTCACTACCTTGAAGATCTGGCCGGTGATTTTCCCCCGGTGTCGCAGGCGTTTCCGTTTGCCGTGATCGGCATCGCGATGGCCATCACCTTCTTTATTCTCGCAGAACCCCTCAAATCGGAGTACCATATGACGCGACGGCTTAGACTCAACACGGCGGGTATGCTGATGATTTCAGCGTTGGGCCTTTTTCTGTTCACTTCGCCGTTTGTAAAATACTGGGGCGTTGATGTGAAAACGAATACGGGCGCTGTTTCTGATACCGCACGCAAGAGTGGCATGACGCTGCCAGAAGGCAAACTCAAATGGTTTAAAGACCTTGAAGAAGCCCGCGCCATCGCGCAGAAAGAAAAAAAGATTCTATTCATCGATTTCTGGGCAGATTGGTGCACCGCCTGCGAAGAAATGGAACGTAAGCTCTTCGTGAAAGACGAATTCATTAATTTTGCACTGGCCAATAATATTCTGCCAGTGAGGATTGACTACTCAAACCCAACCGACGCGCTCGACAAACTGGCTAAAGAATACAATATCCGCGGGCTGCCGACCGTAGTGCTGACCAAAGCCGACGGCGAACTGATTCACACACTCACTGGCTTCTACAACAAAGACTACACGATGCGTGAACTAAAATCCGCGTTGAAAGATTGATCCTGATAGATCAATCTTTCAGCGCTAACGTACCGATTTCCCTTCAAACTTCAGCGATACTGAATTGATACAATACCTTAAGCCAGTGGGTTTAGGCCCGTCGTCAAATACATGACCCAGGTGGCCGCCGCAGCGGGCGCAGCGAACTTCGACACGGCGCATGCCGTGGCTGTTATCAACCAGTTCTTCGACGTGCTTTGCGTCAATGGGCGCGAAAAAGCTCGGCCAGCCGGTGCCCGAGTCAAACTTCGTGCTTGAACTGAAAAGCGGCAGCTTGCACGCTGCGCAGACATAGGTACCCTTCTCATGGTGGTCGTGATACCGCCCGGTGAACGGGCGCTCAGTGCCCTGCTGGCGCAAAACGTAAAACTCATCGGCAGTGAGAATTTTTTTCCATTCCGCTTCGCTGCGGTTGATTTTCGTGATCGCCGGGCGGGCCGGTTTCTTTTCGGCCGCTGTCGCGGCGTTGACCAGGATATAGCCCATTAGACCGAGAACCGCCGCGAGCGTAACCTGAGATATCCTCATTTTATTCATACGAATTGGTCGCTGCGGCGAGGCAATTGTTACGACTATTCAAATTTAATCGAGCGCGACATGAGTTCTTTGATCGCTTCGCGCGCCGGCTTGCCTTCGTACAAAATGCGGTAAACTGCAGTCGTGATCGGCATTTCAACGCCCAGCTGCTGCGCAAGCTCGTACGCGCTTTCAGTGGTCGGCACGCCCTCGGCAACCATGCGCATTTCGCTCTGAATTTCAGCGAGCGTCATGCCTGCACCCAGCTTGAGGCCGACTGTGCGGTTTCGCGACAGATCTCCCGTGCAGGTGAGCACGAGGTCACCCATGCCGGCAAGCCCCATAAAAGTAATTGGTTTCGCGCCGAGCTTTTCGCCGAGGCGCGCGATCTCTGCAAGGCCCCGCGTGATAATTGCTGCGCGCGTGTTGCTGCCAAATTTCAGGCCGTCGGCAATGCCAGTGGCGATAGCCATCACGTTCTTCAGCGCACCACCGAGTTCAACGCCGGTGACGTCGGGTGTGGCGTATGCGCGAAAATATTCATTATGAAAAACCTTCTGAATCTCAGGCAGTCGTTCGGTGTGGTAGCCCGCGATCGTGATCGCCGTCGGTATTTTGAGCGCCATCTCGCGCGCAAACGATGGCCCGCTCAGAAAGAACAGATTCTGCTCGCGGTCTTTACCGAATACCTGCTGAAACACCTCGCAGACCAGTAGGTGAGTTTTTTTCTCAATACCTTTCGAGGCGACGACGATCGGCACGTTAATGCTCGTGTCCGCATAAACGCTGCGAATCGCCTGCGTCGGGGTTGCGCTGACTATAAGCTCGGCTTGTTTGACCGCTGCGCCAAGGTCGGTTGTGACCTGAATTGTTTCGGGCAGCGTGATACCCTTCAGGTAAATGGTGTTTTCGCGCTGCGTGCGAACCGCTTCGGCTGTGTCATTCGAATGGCTCCACAACAAGACGTCGTGGCCGTTTTCGGCGACAAGTTTGGCGAGGGCGGTGCCGAATGATCCCGCACCGATAACTGAAATACGCATAAAACCGTTTAGAGAGTGGCTGCCTCAGCGGCAAATGAAATAGCGCGGTTTCAGTGTGCTGCGCACACCGAAACCGTGCCATTTACAGTTTATCAAAATAGTGCAGCGCGAGCAATGTTTTGCCGTCGCTGATCTTGCCATTTTTTGTCATGCGCGTAAGCTCGATGTGGCTGAACGCCTTTTTGTTCGAAAAAACTTCATCGTCGTCGTGATCGGCCACCGCTTCGCTCAGCTGGCGTGCAACGAACAGGTGTAACACTTCGGTTGAAAAACTGATGGCCGGGTGGTACTGCAGGCATTTTTTCCAGTGGCGCGCGGCAAACCCCGCCTCTTCTGCCAGCTCGCGCTTAGCGCACTGCAGAATCGTTTCGTTGTTCTTTTTTTTACCCGCCGGAATCTCCCACGATTTGGCGCCCGAACCGAGCCGGTATTGCTCGACAAGCCACAGATACATTTTTCCCGAGCGGACTTTCTCAACGGGCATAATCGCCGCAGCATGGGGATATTGCAGCAGCGGTTTTTCGCCAAACCTCGTCTTCACGAGGGTAAAAGAAATTTCTTTGTCCCGGTACAGAACCTTCACAGACCCAGCCCCGCAATGAGTGACTCAACCTCTGCCTTTGAGCCCGCTTCAGCAATGATGCGTACCAGGGGTTCGGTATTCGATGAGCGCAGGTGTACCCAGGCTTTTTTCCCCCCCGGCATGTTGCCGCTGAGGTGATAGCCGTCGGTCGTGTCGAGCACCGCACCTTGAAGCAGATGACGCGCACGTTCGACCGCCTCTGACATCTGCGCCGGCGAGATGTTGTGCGCGGTTTTTTTTACCATAACTGTCGGGGCAATCGACGCAACCCAGGCTGATAGCGGCTCGCGGCCCGACCCAATGAGTGCAACAATGTGCGCGAGCCCTGCGAGAGCGTCGCGCCCATAAGAAGGTATGCGCGCGTCGATTACCCCGCCATTGCCCTCGCCGCCAAAAGGTGCCTTGAGCTGCTGCATTTTCGCGACAACATTTGCCTCGCCGACGGCCGAGCGGACAAACCTGCAACCTCGCATCGCAGCGGCGTTTTCGCTGAGCATTGATGTCGACAGATTGACGACAACCGTGGTGTTTTTCTTCGCACCCGCAAGAATTGCCAGCGGCAGCGTGTATTCTTCGCCAATTGCGCGGCCCTTCTCGTCGACGATCGAAAGCCGGTCGGCGTCGGGGTCGAACGCGAAGCCCACATCGGCCCGGTATTTTTTTACGGCCGCTGCCAGTTTCTTCAATGCAGGTGCCGTGGGTTCGGGCGGCCTCGGAAATGAGGATGTCTCAGCCAAATGTATCGTCTCGCATTTCACACCCAGGCGCGCCAGAAGCGTCACGGCGATTT
>JAKQXK010000066.1 GCA_029561505.1 Spirochaetota bacterium
GCGCAGTCGGTGCTGCTGGCGCAGCTTTATGGTGAAATCGGCAATCTCAGGGGTCACGGGGCAGAGGGTAAAGTGGCTCAGAAATTTTCTTAGCTGTGCTTCGTCTTCGGTTGTTTTGGCGCCGAGCAGAATTTCAATCTGCGTGACGAGGCTGATCAGGCGCTTTTCATAAAGGGCGATTTCGGTCTTCGCCTGTGTCTCTCCGTTCAGGTAATCGATCAGAATATTTGTGTCAAAGACGGCTTTCACCGGTCTTTACCAGTCGTTACGCAGCGAGTCGACATAGCCCAGTGCATCGACCGGCTGGCCGCGAAAGTGGCCAAAGTATTCATCAATGTTGCCGGCCTGCAGCGTGTGCGCCGCGTAATAGTCGATTGCCCGCCGAATAGCTTCGGCGCGGGAAATGCCATCGCGTTTGCAGATACGTGAAAGGGCTTCTACCTGTTCAGTCTCCATATCGAGCAGTGCCTTCATATATGTATATGATATGTGTATATACAAAAGCCGTCAACAAAAATTTAGAATTTCCATTCGAGACCGAAATTTGGTATCAGATTGAGCGGTGTGCTGGGCCCCAGAATTCGTGGATTTCTACCGTCTTGATACGGTTCGCTGTTGCGAAATGACTGCCGCAGCAAGGGTTCGTTGTTATAGACATTGATAAACTCGACGAACCACGAGAAAGTGCCCCAGCTGTAGGTGCTCTTGCGGGTGATGCGCAGGTCGAGGCGGTGAAACAGCGGAAACTGAGCGCTGTTGACCGCGGTTGAATAGGTCGGGGTGTAGAGCGTCGTCGATGCGTTACCGTCGCAGGTATAACCCGGCGTGCAGGTGCTGCCTATAATCGGCGTGTAGGGAAACCCTGTGAAGAGCTCAAAGCGCGCACCGAGTTCCCACGCGCCCCAGAGCGCCACGCCGATCATTTTGATGACGTGCCGCTGTTCAAAACGAAACGGAAAATCACCTGCGATACCCGAGACGTCGGCGCGCGTGTAGGTATAACTCACCCAGCCAAAATAGCCGTCTTCATTTTCTTGCAGCGACTTGCGGTAGCTGACTTCGACGCCGCGCGCGAGCACGCCGCCCGTGTTGGCATAGAATATGCCCTGCGCCTGATCAGCCGAGCTTGTCGACTGCACCATGTCGTAGAGGTTATTGTAGAACCCCTCGACCTTAAAGACATGCAGGCCGAATTCTTGTTCGAGCGCGACGCTGCGGTGCAGAGCCTTTTCGCTTCTAAGGTTATCTGCGGTGACAACGCGCGCTTCGCGCCGGCTCGCCTGGTTAAAGCGGTAGGCGTTGGTCTGCGCAAACGACGAGTAGATGCCGCCTGAAACGGCGACTGTCGTGTTGGTCTCGAACTTATAACCTGCGAGCCCGCGCATGTCGAGTGTCGTTTCGCGCGAGCGCACGAGGTGGTCGCTGCGAACCCCTGGCGTGATAAAAAAACTTTTGAACTCAAAACGATTGTCGGCGTACGCCGACAGCTGGTGGTTCTGGCCGAGCGCAGACACATTAATGATGTCGAAGTGGTCGGGGTTGTTAAAATCTGTCTGGCCCTGCGGTATCGACTCTTTGCGTTGCTGTGTCACCCCGGCGCTGTTGAAATGGAAAAGCTGGTAATCCACACCGGCTTTGAGTCTTGCCTTGCGGTTCAGGTAATGTATGTCGAAAATTTCTCTGAGCCCCGTGATGTTCGGGCGGGTGTTGACGTCGATGGTGCCGAGCGCGCGGCCGGGTGCTTCGCGGTAGAACCTGCTGTAGATCAGCGTGTTAAACAGCATCGTGCGCATTTTGACGTTCTGCGATGGCAGATAATCGTAGGTCGCCGACTGGCTGTGTGAGGATATATCATTAAAAACAGTCAGGTCGCCTGCTGCAGGGTTTTCACCCTGTTCGACGCGTTCTTTTTTCTCTGCATCGCTGAGCTTGCGTATGAGTGTGAAGGTGTCATAGCTGCCAAAAACAAACATCGACACCGCGTGGCGGTTGTGCTCGCCCAGATACCAGCGCGCTTTCCACTGGTAGTCATAATATTCGGGTACCGCAATGATTTCTTTGCCGGTCACGAGTTTGTAGATGGGCGGCACGAGCAATGACAGGTAACCGACGCGCCCAGAAATGGAAAAAAAACCGGTGTCGATTTCGGCCTTGCGTTTGGCTTCTTGATAGGCTTTGCGCTCTTCTTCTGATGCATTTTCAGCCGGTGCTGTCAGTTTGGGTGCAAACACCGACCACGGCGCAGCAAAAAAAGCGTTCGATGAAATGATGCCGGTCTGAATTGTCGCGGTGGGTTTCGCGACGGTTTCAATGGTGCGAATATCAATTACCGCACCGAGCGCCTGGCCGTAATAAGCGGGAAAAGCCGAGCTGAAAAGCGTGATGTCGTCGATCAGCTCATTGGATATGACAGATTGAAATCCCCCGAAGTGCTGCGGGTTAATCACCGGAATGTCATCGATGAAATAACGGTTCGCTGTGTCGGGCGCGCCCCGGATAATCAGCGGGCCAAAGATGCCGCCGGGGCGGTTGACACCCGGCAACG
>JAKQXK010000070.1 GCA_029561505.1 Spirochaetota bacterium
GATGTACGTCTATATGCGCGAACTGCAATTTGCCGATACGGTGGTGCACCCCCGCCAATTTTACAAGAAGCGGGGCATCAACCTCGCTTTCACGAAAGCAACAGCCATTGATTGCAACCGCCGAGTAGTCGAAACCGCAGACGGCGCTGCGCTGCCGTTTGACTATCTGCTGCTGGCACCGGGTTCAAAGCCCCGTATGCCCGGTGTACCCGGCGAAACTCTCGACGGAGTCCAGGGCCTTTATGGCAAACAACATCTCGAAACCCTCGAGCGCAACACGCAGAAAAAGATCTCGCGCGCGGTGATCGTCGGCGGCGGGTTGATCGGTGTCGAGCTTGCCGAAATGCTGAATAAGCGAAAGATTCCGGTCACGTTTCTTGTGCGCGATCAGCTGTATTTCAGGTCGATTTTTCCTGAGGCAGAGGCGCAGCTGGTGACCGACGAAATTCGGCGGCACGGTATCGATCTCAGGCTTGATACAAAACTCAAAGCAATCGCAGGCGATGCCGGGCGCAACGTTGCGGCAGTCGTCACCGACAAAAGCGAACGCATCGAATGCAACCTTGTTGGTCTGACCGTAGGTGTAGAACCAAAGCTTGAGCTCGCCGCAGGTACCCCCATAAAAACCTCAAGAGGATTTCTCACTGACACGAACCTGGCAACGAGTGTGCCGGGCATATTTGCCGCCGGTGATGCGGCCGAAGTCACCCTGCCCGGCGGCAAGCCACAGGTTCAACAGCTCTGGTACACTGGCCGCATGCAGGGTCGCCTCGCGGGGCTGAACCTGGCGCGCAGCATCAGCGGCCGGCCTCTGGTTGATTATGACCCGGGCATCTTTTTTAACTCAGCGAAATTCTTTTCTCTCGAATACCAGACCTATGGTGTCGTGCCTGCGGGCGCCTCAGCGCAAGACAGCCTGCTATGGCATAACTCTGAGCAGAAAAAGCTGATCCGTATTGCGTTTGGCGCTGGCGGCGGTGAGCCGTTCGTTACCGGGTTCAACGTTCTCGGTATACGCTACCGGCACGAGGTCTGCGAAAAGTGGATCAGGGAAAAAACCCCTCTCGCGAAGGTCGTCGCATCGCTGAGCGAGGCCAATTTCGACCCGGAATTTTATCCGCATTTTGAGAATGAAATGAAGAGGCAAATCGCATGAAGTTCAGAATATTTTTTGCCATAACGGTAGCTACTGCCATCGGAATTGTCAGCGCGGCAGAGCCCGACTACAAAGCGCTGAACGCTCTGCTCGCAAAGCATGTTCGGGCGGGCAATAAACAAGGCATCACCACACACCTTGTCGACTACAGATCGCTCGGCAAAGACCCGCTCTATAACGAAGCGCTGAATGTGATGCAGAATTTTGATGTCAGGCTGCTTGCCAATGGCCGTGAGAAAAAGGCTTTCTACATCAATGCCTATAATGTCGCAGCGATCAAGAAGGTTCTCGAAAAATACCCTACGGGCAGCATTCGCGCCACCGGCGACGGCGTCTGGAAAGAGAACGCCATCACACTGGCAGGAAAACCCTGGTCGCTCGACGCGATTGAAAACCAGATATTGCGCAAAACGGGTGATGCACGCATACATTTTGCAATTGTGTGCGCATCGCTCAGTTGCCCCGACCTCAGACGCGAAGCGTACACTGCCCTGCGCCTCGAAAAGCAGCTCGAGTCACAGACCAGGGCGTTTTTGGTAAACCCGACAAAAGGTGTTCGAGTTGAACAGGGGCGCATATATCACTCGTCGATCTTTAACTGGTTTGCCGCAGATTTTAAAGACGTGAGAGCTTTTCAGCGGCGTTATCTGAAGAATCTGCCACAGACCACAGAGAGCACTGAAATTTCGTATAACTGGCAACTTAACGAGTGAAACCGGCCCGACGGCAAAAAAAAAGCGGCCGGGGGCCGCTTTGAAACCAGCCGTTTCGCTGATTATTTGTTTTCTACCGGCGCAACGGTCATAGTGCCATCGCCGTTAAAGGTAACTTTCTTGCTTTTTGCAGGCAGTACAACTTCTTTAGCCTGATTTTTAGCTGTATCGAGGGTTACGTCGCCGCGCACCTCTTTACCGTCTTTCTTGAAGACTTTTACGGTCTCGGGTTTGCCTTCTTTGAAGCCAACCGCTTTCGTTTTGCTGCCGCTTTTGTCGTCGAAATATTCTACGCCGACGATCTTCTTGTCTTTGTAAGATGCGACACGCTCGCTGATTCCGTTCTGATTCGTATCAAACGAAG
>JAKQXK010000290.1 GCA_029561505.1 Spirochaetota bacterium
GTCGGGCGCCGACCACGGAACATCCTGTTCTTCGGAAAAATTGCGGTTCCATTCGCTGATGAGTTCCCAGATTGTCACGAACATCGTTACGATGAACGGGCCCAGAATCAAACCCTTTACGCCAAATGCGTTGAGGCCGCCCACGATCGCCAGAAACAGAAAAAGGGGATGCAGATTGAGATCGCGGTCGAGCAGCATGGGCTTCAGCAGATTCTCAAGCAAGAAATAAAACACGAGGCAAGTAATCGCCATGCTGATCGCCATCGTCTGGTGGTCGTGCGTATAAAGATAGACCGCGCCGGGAAGCCAGACAACCGCCGTGCCGATTACGGGTATCAGCGCAAACGGTGCGGCAATCGCACCCCAAAGCAGCGGGGTGCTGAGGTCGCAGAACCAGAAGATGATGCCGATCACCGCGCCCTGTGCAACCGATACGAGCAGGTTGCCTTTGACGACGGCGTCAAAAATCTGCACCATACGGTCGCCGATATGCTTCTCGATCTTATCGGGAAAAGGCAGATTGCGGTAGACCGTCATGCCGATGCGATCGACGCTGCGAAACAGAAAAAATAGAATGAACAGCGCAAAAGTGAAGTCCACGAAGAACTTCATTCCGGTGAGTGCCCATGTCCAGCCGCGGCGCAAAGTCTCTAGCTGGTTGTTGCGCACAACTTCAAGAAACTGCAGTCGGTATGCCAGCAGCTGCTCGGCGCTAATGTCGAGCTGGCCCTGAATCCAGGGGTTGTTACGGTGAATCTGAAAAAGTTTTTCAGGCGTGAACCATTCGCGCGCGAGTTCTGAGGCATGCCGCGCTTCGGTGATGAGCGCGATCGTCAGAAATATCGCGGGAATTATCAGCACGAGAATCACACTCGCGGTCGAAATCACCGCAGCGCGTGTGCGTTTGCCGTGCATGCGGCCGAGCAGCCACCGGTGCGGGGTTCTGAAGAGAATAAATAATATACCAGAGATAAAAAAAGCATAGATGTAGCTGTAATAGACGAAACTGACTAGCCCCAGCAGAAAAAGAAACAAGCCGAAAAAGACGTAAGGCAAAAATCTGTGAAAATCGAGAAAGCTGTAGCTGCGGTCGAGCTTCACGTTTTGGTGTGGCTGTTTCTCGCGCATAGGTTAAGGGGCTTTTCCGCGTTGGTAATCCACCTCTGACCTGCCGATGCGAATCAGGTAGTTGTCTGCATAAGGTAGTTTGCTGATATCGACCGACACAACCTCAGATTTTGCGGCCCGTTCAAACTGCAGCAACGCGCCCGACGTCTGCTCGAGGCGCGTCGTCAGCGTGAAGTCATGCTTTGCGAGAGTCTTCTTGTAATATTCGGTAATCGTTGCGAGCGGATGGTTTGTTTTCTGAATAATGCGGTTCTCGACGCGGTAGATTTCTGCCTGCGGGTACAGCAGCGACAGGTTGCGCACGAACTCAGGGGCATCTGCCGCTGAGCCGACCGGTGGTAACTTGCTCTCAGCACCACTGGTTTGCGTTTCGTTTCTGGTTGCCGCCGGCTTTTCAGAGCACGAAATAGCGTAAGCCGCCGCGATAAACAAGAACATTCGGTGCCGATGAATTCGGAACATAATGTGACATAATAAAGTCGCTGATCGGCGGCGTACACCACTATTCGGGTGTGCATGAGCTGCAGCGCAGACGCCGTTGAAATCTCCTTTACACCTTGTCTTTTTGCGCAGGGCTCATGCATGGTCTTTCTAATCGGTATGCCCAATATGGGCGAAATGATTTTTTTGGTAGTCATTATCTTGCTGCTCTTCGGCGGCAAAAAATTGCCAGAGCTCGCTCGCGGTCTTGGCGCAGGCATTCATGAGTTTCGGCGGGGTATGAACCAGGGCAACGAGCCGGTGCAGACAACGCAAGAGCATATTCCCGAGCGCGATATCACGCCGCCCGCGCACCCTGAGCAATCGCGCAAACTGCGGGCGATACCAGAGCCCAAGGCGCGTGGCGGCCGACCGTCAGCGCGCAAGAGTGCGACGCGCACAAAGACCGCCAGCAAGAAAAAAAAGTAACTGTGTTTGGCCTGGCGCCACTTGCGCCGGGCTTCTAATTTCTCTCGAGGTCAGATGCAACCCACTGAAGCAGTTTTAGATTCACATGAGCGCATAGGCACGCTGCTCGAAGCGCTGCCATATATTCAGCGTTTCGCCGGCAAAACCATCGTGATCAAATATGGCGGCAACGCCATGGAAAAAGCTGACCTCAGCGACAAATTTGCTCAAGACGTCGTGCTTCTCAAACTCTGCGGCATCAATCCGGTGATTGTACATGGCGGCGGGCCGCAGATCAACAATCTGCTCGCTCGCTTGGGAGTGAAATCTGAATTTATCGACGGCCACCGTGTCACGGGTGATGCCGAAATGGAAGCGGTTGAGATGGTGCTGTCAGGCGATGTGAATAAGAAAATCGTCGCGCAGATCGCACGCGCAGGCGGTAAGGCCGTCGGCCTTTCGGGCCGCGACGGTGGCCTTGCCCGCGCAGAGCGGCATTCGCTTGAAAAGCCAGAAGGCACAAAAACCGTACATGTCGATCTTGGCAGAGTGGGCACTGTTAAACCCGAAGGCGTCAATATCGAAGTGCTCGCGGCTCTCAAACAAGGCGGATTTATTCCCGTTATCGCTCCGGTCGCTTTTGACGCGGCCGGCAACTCACTGAATGTGAACGCAGACACAATGGCCGGGGCAATCGCTTCGGCGCTCTGCGCAGAAAAACTTCTGCTCTTAACTGATACCTCGGGTGTCATGCACGAAGGCAAAACGCTGACACGCCTGACACCCTCTGACGTGAAAAAACTGAAGCAAGATTCGGTAATCTCGGGTGGTATGATTCCGAAAACCGATTGCGCGGTAGCTGCGGTTGAAAATGGCGTCAATGCCGCGCACATCATCGACGGGCGCGTGCCGCATGCGCTGCTCTTGGAAATATTTACCGACACTGGTGTCGGCACAATGATAATTCGCTGAAGAAGAAATACCGTCTTCTTGAAAACAAATCTGTTCTCTGACGAATTCACTTCTTATTGACGTGCAGTTTAACGCGCTGGTGCGTGTGGCTACAATGAAAAAAATTCTAATTTTCGCCGCTTTAGCGGCAATGCCGTCACTTTCGGCATACACTTCAACAAACATGGCCGGTCAGACCGGCCTCATTTCAACGCCATCAGCGCGTATCGTCTGGGAAGGCAATAACAGCACTGCTGCGGTTACGGCAGGTTATAGCTATGCCAACAATGGCACCGGCTATCATGCGCCGAATGTCAATGTAGCACTGTTCGATCGTTTCGAGGTTGGCGGAATATTCAACTCGGTCGGCGGCAGCGGTAACAACGATTTTATGCTCCACGGCAAACTGCGCTTTTCACCATGGTCGGGTCGCGGTAATTCAGCGCTCGCTATCGGCGGCAACTACCAGAGCCTCGAACCAGGCGCTGTGACCGTCGGCCAGGCATACCTCGCAGCAACGTACGAAGCAAACTTTTTCGGCATGGAAGCCGATACTTCGATCGTGCTGGGCAAAACATTTGGCAGCGCCACACGTTCGGGAGATCTTGACTTCTCAATGGGTTTCGACCTGAACTTCTTTCCGTCGCTCTTTAACGGTTATGTGCGCTGGTTGAACGAACTTGCGAACTACGATTACCTCTATGGCAACTCGCCGACAAGAGCACTCTCACGCGGCGCCTTCAATACAGGCTTTCGCATTCCGATACTGAAGCACATGAGCAACCTCAAGTTCGACGTGAACATCAAGATGACTGATGCCCTCGACGACGACCGGGGCTTCGCAGCAGGTGCCGTTTTCGGCGCCCGTTTCTAAACAGACAAAAACCCGGTGTGCCCATGCGGCACACCGGTTCTTTACCTAATTAAAGCCCATAAATCTCTTGAACTTTCGCCACGTCGTGCGTGGTCTTTTTACAGCAATACCGGCCCCAACCGCCGGATAAAACAGCATAAAATTTCGGTCGGCAAATGCCCTGAGCATCATTTCAGGCAGTCGCGCATGTATTTTTTCTTCAGGGTAGCGAAAAGTACGCTCGAGCACGGCAATCGTGAATGCGTTCGGGTTAGGGTCAAGCGTCAGCAGATCAAGACCCGCGTGTATCTGCCCGGCGCGCGTTGTATACGGTGTGCGCTTTTCTTCGGCGCCAAGATGCTGTTCAATCTCAGAGAGAACCGCCGGGTCAGCAAAAAACACCAGCTCAGAGCGCAAGCGGCGTGAAATCTGAATAATGAGCGGCAGCCAGACCTCGCGGCTTTCGAGCATGGTTCGGTTCGCAACGACGACGTTGATATGGCTCGTCAGTGCAAGGTCTGCCTGCAGATGCGCCGCCAGAATTGAATTGTTCAGCGCAATTTCGCTCAACGATTCAAGAAATGAATACCCTTGCGGTCTTTGCAGCGTCGGTATCGCGCCCAAACCCAGCAAAATACGGTCGGCGATGAGTTCGCGCGCGGTACGCGCCACTGCCCGAATACGGTCGTCGTCGATACGCGTCGACAACTGCACAACCTGATCGCGCGCGGCATAGAGTGGTATAATTTCGTTGAACTGGGCCTCGACCGCGCGAATTTTTGCCTCAGTCTGATCGGTATCGGCCACCACGTTCAGCGGATGAATACGCGCAGATCGGCCCGAGTGACCAAGGTGCGCCGCGAGATTCAAGAGCGGCAGCATCGTTTCGGGATTGCTGACCGGCAGCAGTACACGCGCATCGGGAACCGGCTCTTCTGGCAAGTCGGCCTCAGGTGTGCGCAGCGCAACGAGCACCGACAAAATTTCGTTTGCGACAAGGTACAGCAACAGAGCCTGCAGCGCCGCTACCGGATACACGCCACGCGCGGCCCCCATGAACAGCAGAACAACGACGATGGGGTTCTTGCGCGTGAGCTGCTGCAATGACAATCGATGCCCGCGCGCGCGTAAGTTCAGCAGGTAAACGCTGACGAATCGTATGGTCCAGGTTAATGCTGTTAATGCAATAGCGACTATGCAATTGGTTAAGGTCACTGGCCCCGTCAGAACCAGCGTATAACCGAGCATAATGAAGAATGCCGGCACGAGCAGGCTATGCCCGGTGAAGCGCAGGCGTTCGAGAATCTTCGAGCCTTCGGTCACAAAGCGCGCCATAACAAACCCGGCGGCGAATGCCCCGAGCAGTGGCTCGACTGACGCACGCCGCATCAGCAATGTGATGCCGATTAACAAGACGAGCATGAGGTAATAGATCGCATAAGATTCTTCACTTACCTGACGCAACAGCAGCCTGAGCGCCTGCGGCACAAAAGTGATGAGTAAAATCAGAATCAGCATGATGCCGACCGCAACCTGCAGCAGGTCTGCTGTTAACGCCTCGCGCTGCGCATACGCTCCCAGAAGCGCCAGCGCCACGAGCAAAGAAATTTCTGAGACAAAACCAAAAAGACCCGCTTCGCCAGAAATGAGGTTGTGCCGAAACGAATCGCCGACGACCTGCCTTCGCCGGCCGGGGGCATGTGCTGCGGCAATAAGGCCTGCGAATGTCGCTGCAGCCGCTCCCAGTTGCAGCCAGAAAAACGCCAGCATTGCCACGGGTACCGCGACAACGAGCTGAGTTATCACCGCTGTCAGAATATCCGAAGCGCGCCAGGCGAAGCGCGCGTCCCATTCGGTTTCCAGCGCCGCCAGAAAAACAACGAAAATTGCCCCCAGTTCTGCAAGTTCGCTCGTGAGGCTGCGCTGCGGCAGAACAAAAGGCAGCGCAAGGGCGAGCGCGCCGCCAAAGAG
>JAKQXK010000071.1 GCA_029561505.1 Spirochaetota bacterium
GGCTCTGACCTCGACAAAGAAATGACGTTACTCAAATTTGTCGCAGAAGACAACAATAGAGAGCTTGGCATGATTAACTGGCTCGGCGTTCACCCGACGTCTATCGGCCCTGCCAACCGTCTCATCGGCGGCGACCACAAGGGCCTCGCTGAGTATTGGTTTGAAAAAGACAAAAATGCGGATTTCAAAAGTGCCAAACCCTTCGTCGCAGCTTTTGCACTGGCTCCAGCCGGTGACGTGTCACCCAATCTTTGGGGCGTTGCCGACGGTGTTCACGACTACGAGCACATGGAAATTATTGCACGCAAGCAATATGAAAAGGCAGTCGAACTCTACGAGTCTGCGAGCGAGGCAATAACGGGCCCGGTTGATGCACGCCACAGGTACGTTGACTTTTCACGGCTGCACATCGATGCGCTGAACGTCGATACTGTGCCCGCGGCAATGGGTGCAAGTTTTCTTGCGGGTAGCACCGAAGACAATGAGTCACAGGTGAAAGTGTTTCACGAAGGGGTGACGGTTGATTCGTTGCAGGGTAATGAACGCATCATCACATCGGCGATTGATTCTGCTTTTGGCGCCGTGTGGCCCAAGACCCTGTCTGAAGATTTTATCAAGGGCCATGCACCCAAGAAGATTCTTGTGCCAACCGGGCTTGCAACCTTCGACGGCAATCCGTGGACGCCGCAGATTCTGCCCGTACAGGTGGTGCGTCTCGGGCAGCTGGCCATTGCCGCGCAACCGACAGAAATCACCACTATGGCGGGCCGGCGCATTGTGCAGACTGTGAAAGATGTAATGGCCAAAGCCGGTATCACCCATGCGGTGGTTGCATCGCATGCCAACGCCTATTCATCGTATGTTACCACGCGCGAAGAATATGCGGGTCAGGAATACGAGGGCGCTTCGACGCATTTCGGCCCTTATACTCTCGAAGGTTTTCAGCAAGAATTTGCCCGTCTAGGCGCCGCCATCGCCGATGGTAGTGGGGTACCGCAGGGTATTTATCCGAAAGATTATCGGCTCACGCAGCTGACGCTGCAGCCCGGCGTCGTCTATGACGCTGCCTCAAAGGGGCGCAAGTTTGGCGACGTGCTGTTAGACGCTGCGCCAGAGTATACGATCGGCAGTGAGGTCGTCGTCGAGTTTCAATCTGCACACCCGCGCAATGACCTCATGACGATGCAAGATTTTGCGCTGGTGCAGCGCAAGGCCGACGGGGGCGAGTGGGTCGACGTCTGCGGCGACCGTGACCCTCAGCTGACATTCACGTGGCAGCGGCTCAAAGGGGCAGAATCTAAGGCGATTTTACGCTGGCACACCAAAGACGCCAAACCGGGTGAATACCGTCTCGTGCACCGCGGTGTTGCGAAGGCCTTTTGGTTTGGCAAAAAAACGCGGTTTGAGGGCCAAAGCCGCGCTTTTGCCTTAACACCTGTCTGAATAACATACCTGGTTGGTCGGGCCAAAGCCTGCCAAAAAAAATGGATTGCCCGGGCGTGAACCGGGGTCTGCTCGGTATGCATATGAAGTTTCGCCTGCTTTTTGTAGTATTCTGCGTGTTTGCGACGCTCAGCGCCAACAGCGAAGAGCAGATTCGTTGCGATGGCAAACTTCTGGGCGCGGGCAGGTCGCGCCTCGAAGTTTTGCGCTATTGCGGCGAACCGCAGGACAAAGTCGCCTTTCTCGATGAACGCGTCATACACCGCAGATTTTCAAACCTGCTCGTCGGCACATTCAGAGAAACCCGGCAAACCGGCACGTACATCGATACCTCACGCAGCGCGGTCGGCGCCGATAACCCTCAGCGCGATAAAGAGCAGCCTGTGCTCGCCGGTCAGCAGCCGCAGCACCAATCTGTGCCAGCGCACCAGCATGACGAGCGCCGCATCGTGACCGACACGACGACGATCAGCCAAAATTCTTACACGCTTCTGTCTTCGTATTGGGAATGCCAGAAACAATCGGTTTTTGTCGACGAATACACGTACAATTTTGGCAGCGGAAAGTTTATGACCTTCGTGCGTTTTGAGAATGGGCGCGTGAAAGAGATTAAATTCGGCGAATACGGATTCTAAAAGGGCTGCTGCGTGACCTTATGGTCACGCAGCAGTTTCATTACTTGTAACTTCTCTGGCTCGGGTGAACCACATCGAATTTGAGTTCTTCTTTGTGCAGCTCTTGTGGCTGGTTGTCACCCTTATATTCCCACGCGGCGACATAGGCGAAGTTTGCATCGTCGCGTTTAGCTTCGCCGTCTTCGGTCTGGTATTCTTCGCGAAAGTGGCCACCGCAAGATTCGTTACGGTTCAGCGCATCGCGCGCCATGAGTTCACCGAGTTCGATGAAGTCTTTCACACGGCCGGCTTTTTCGAGCGAATCGTTCAGTGAGTCGCCGCTGCCGGGCACGTTGACGTCTTTTTTGAAGTCTTCTTTTACCTGCTGAATTTCACCGATGGCTTTTTTCAGACCGGCTTCAGTGCGGCCCATGCCGACGTATTCCCACATCAGGTGGCCGAGGCGTTTGTGCAGTTCATCCACCGTTTTTTTGCCTTTGGTCGCGAGCATTGCGGATGTCTGCGCCTTCACGTTCTCTTCGGCTTCGTCGAATTCTTTGCCGACGGTCGAAGGGCGGTCAAAGCCGACACCTGCAAGGTAGTCGCCGATTGTCGCGGGTAGAACAAAATAACCATCGGCAAGGCCCTGCATCAGCGCAGAAGCACCGAGGCGGTTTGCGCCGTGGTCAGAGAAGTTTGCTTCACCGCCGACATAGAGGCCGGGAATCGTCGACATCAGGTTATAGTCAACCCATAGGCCACCCATCGTATAGTGAACGGCAGGATAAATTTTCATCGGCATCTGGTATGGGTTTTCGCCTGAGATCTTCTCGTACATTTCAAAAAGGTTGCCGTAACGC
>JAKQXK010000086.1 GCA_029561505.1 Spirochaetota bacterium
GCGCCCCGGTCATGTACGCCACCGAGCGGCTGTTGCCCTTGTAGTCCCACAGGCGGTACGCATTAGCGAGCGTGAGCTCATTATGAGGATTTACCCCGTTACTGAAATTTGTTGTCTGATGCCACATGCTCGCTCCTCTCGTTCTGACTGTCTTCGCAGGCTGCGGTGCAGCCTGCGAAGACAGTCAGAATTTACTTTACAACCACACTGTAGAACAAGAATAGAAAAGCAACCACTTTGTTCTATTTTTGTTCTATGAAAAAACTACATCCCACACAAAAGCAACTACTCAAACTTCTCACCCGGCTTTCGGGCGAAGGTTATACGATTCGCGAGCTGCAAGACAGCCTCGGGCTTTCGACGCCGAGCCTTGTCTTCTTTCATTTGCAGCAGCTTGAAAAGAAGGGTTATATCGAGCGCAACCCGATGAACCCGGCTGACTATCGGGTAAGGCAGCCGCCCGAAGAGTCGGGCCTCTTTCTGGTCAACCTCTATGGCCTCGCGCGCTGCGGCCCTTCGGGCACCCTGCTCTCGGGCGATGTCGAAGAGCGCATTGAGCTGCCACCGCAGTTTATGCACGTTCACCTCAAATCACCGTTCTTTGTTCGCGCCCACGGCGACTCGATGGAGCCTCGCATACAAGACGGCGACCTGGTGCTCTTCGAAACGGCAACCGAGGTGCCCGACGGCAGCGTGGTCGCCTGCTCAGATAATGGCCGCGCCTACATCAAGCGCATGGTCAGATCGGGCAAAAAGATTCTTCTCTATTCACTGAATGCGAAATACGAGCCATTTGCCGCCGACCCGGCGAGTTTTCGTGTCGAAGGTCTGGCACAGGCAGTCATCGGCAGGCTTTAAGAAAACCGCTACATTCTTTACGAGTCCGGTAGTGATTTGTAAAGCGTACTAACTATGCATCTGTAAGGAGATTTCATGAACCGTATATTTACCATACTTCTGGCCGCGCTGATCGCGCTGGCCCCGGCATTCGCCGAAAAAGGCAACCGCCAGCGCAAAGGCGGCAAAGGCGGTGCCTGCAAGGCCGATATCGAACGCCTTTGCGGCGCACATAAGGGCGACAAAAAAGCAATGCGCGCCTGCATTAAGGCGAACGCCGACCAACTCTCACCTGAATGCAAGGCCAAAAAAGAACAGTTTAAGGCCAAACGCGCTGAACGCAAAGAGCGCTACGAAAAAGTGATGAAAACCTGCGAAAAAGACGTACAGCAGTTCTGCAAGGCCGAAGACGAGCGCAAGCAGCATTCGATGCGTTGCCTTTTCAAAAACCGCGACAAGTTAAGTGCTGAATGTAAGGCCGTTCTGCCGCAAAAGCGCGTTCGCAAAGAGAAATAACCCCGACTGCCACGCACCACGTGCGTGGCAAATGCAAATAGACACCCTGATTTCGACTCAGAAAATGTGCCCATGGCAAAGATTTTCGTCGACGGGACCGAATATGAGGTCGACGAGAAAAAGAACCTGATCGACGCGCTCAAAGACAAGGGCGTTGAGATTCCCCACTTCTGTTACCATTCAAAACTCTCTGTCGTCGGCATGTGCCGCATCTGCCTGATTGAAATTGAGGGTGTGCCCAAGTTTCAGGCGGCATGCAACACGCCGATCAAAGACGGCATGAAAATAAACGCGTTTGGCGAAAAGATCGTCAAAGCCCGCGAAGGCGTGATGGAGTTCTTGCTCATCAACCACCCGCTCGACTGCCCGGTCTGCGACAAGGCGGGCGAGTGCCGTTTACAAAACTATTCATTCAGCCTGGGGCACGAAACCACCCGCTATAAAGAAGAAAAGCGCAACATACCCCAAGAGAAGATCGGCACGAACCTCTTAATCAACCACAACCGCTGTATTCTCTGTTACCGCTGCGTGCGCTTCGACCGCGAGGTTGTGGGCGTGAACGACCTCGAGATGCTGGCGCGCGGCAATGACACAATTATCGCCTACACACCGCCCGAAACAAGCGGCGAAAAATCGACTTATCTCAACCACAACTACCAGGGTGCGCTCGCCGACATCTGCCCGGTCGGTGCGCTCTTAAACGAAAACACGCTCTTTCAATCGCGCGTCTGGTGGTATGAATCGCACGAGTCACACTGCCATGGCTGTTCGACACTTTGCAAGGTCACCACCAACGTAAAAAATAACGCGCTCTATAGGTACATGCCTGCACAGAACCCGCACGCCGACGGTTTCTTTATCTGCGACTACGGTCGCTTTTCGGGTAAGAATTTTTCTGAGAACAGGCTCTTGCACTACGCTGAGGCCGGCGCCAAAACAACGTCGAAACAGGTTTTGCCGGCGCTCGCAGACAAAATCGCCTCAGCACGCAGCATTCTTGTTATCGGCGGCGGCACCGAAAGCTGCGATGACGTCGACCAGATCGCCGCGAGCATCAATGAATGGCGCCCCGCCGGCAAACAGGTCAAATGGGATTTCCGCTCTTCGCGCAATGCCTTCAGCAAAGGCAACGAGCACTATGATTTCTTGCTGAGTGGTGACCTGCGACCCAATGCGAAATACCTGCGCGACAAGGGCGCAACCGAACTCAAAGATTTTGACGCATTACAATCTGAAAGCCGCAACGCTGATCTTGTAGTGGTGATCGGCGAACTTTCTGCACCTTACGCTTACCACATGAATGCCACCAGCGAAAACCACGCGCATGTTGCGGGGCTCGAAATCGCGAACGCCGTTGAAGACACTGAACTCTTTGGCAGCCTCGAGAGTGCAGCGGCCTGGATAAAAACCGCGCTCTTCACGACGCATCACGACTCTGCGACGTTGCGAGCTGCGCTCGCGATTCCCATGCTGGCATTTCCCGAACGTGCGGGCAGGTTTGTCGACAAAACCGGAGCCACAAAAACTACGAATTCTGTGCTCAAGCCGGTGCAAGGGCTTGAATCACCTGGCCAGATATTGGTGCGTCTTAAAACAGCAGCGCGGCCCACTGCGGGAGCTTCGGCATAATGGCAACAATTCAGGTTCACAAAAAATACGCTTTCAAATGGTACGAAAAATTCTATTTCATGTCGATATCCGCCGGCATGTGGGTCACCCTCAAACATTTTGTTAAATCGGCCTTCTTGCGCCGCATGGTCACGGTTTCATACCCCGAGAAAAAAATGCCGCTGTCGTCGCGCTTTCGCGGCCTGCACCGGCTCAAGCGCAACGAAAAAGGACAAGAGCGCTGCACGG
>JAKQXK010000095.1 GCA_029561505.1 Spirochaetota bacterium
GCGCCCCGCCCGCACCTTGCATCGATTTTCCCATGGCGTCGGCGTTCACAAACACTACGAAGGGTTTGTCTTTCAGCATGATTGTCGCCGCCATATTGATATCGCCGCCGATTTCTGATTTCCATTTTCTGAATTCGAAAGTTTTCTTTTGGCGGATCAAATACTCAATGTCAATATTGTCGCTATGCGCCGTATTCGCGGCAAGTGGTTTCAACAGCTGTGCCGTGAGAAAATAATCGGCGTCTTGTTGTTTCTTCAGGTCTTGAACACGCACGAGACTTGCCTGTAGCTCGCGAGTGCGTTCTTCAACCTTCTTCTCGAGGTTGGCGTTCAATTCTTCAACCTGGTTGTGCACGGTGAGAAACCGATTCGCGAGCATCACGGCGATGCCGACAACAAACAGCGCAAAGCCATATTTGGTGAAGGCGATTCCCGTTGCGAAAATTACCGAATCGAGAATATCAAAAACCGCCGTGCCGATGATGGTCAAAATGCCTATCAGCAGGTTACCGGCGGGTGAATACAGCATCGTGTTTTTGAAGGCCGAAACAGCTCTGGCTGCAGCTGAGCTTCTCTGAGAGTCTGCGTAGCGCACCCGAATTTCTTTGACGACGAACCTGATCAGTTGAAACGCGAGAAAATACAAAATGCCTAGCAACGCGCTGATCTGCCAGACTCGCAGCACCGTCGTGTTGAAATGAGACGTCGTCGGTATCACCGCCAGCGACAGCGCGATAGCAAATACCCCGTATATTTTCGGAAATAATGTAACCCTGTCTTCGAAGAGTTTATCAATAAACACCAGAAAAGGCGTCAGAATATTGAAAAGTACAATATACTCAACCTTCTGTATGAGCGTAGAATCCTGAAAGATATCGAACACGATCGCGGTGCGCGTAAACAGGTATACGAACAGGCCCACGCAGAACAGGGCGAAATAGAGGTTGTAACTTTCTTGTGTGCGGCGCGAGTAAAGCAGAAGGTGGTAAAGGCCTATCGCAAAATACAGACAAATCAGAATCAGCACAACCGTTTCGCTGCGGCTGTTTAGCAAAGCGCGCAGGTACCCGACCTCATAGGGTTGACCCAGAAAAAAACCCACATCGGCGCTGCCTTTGTCCCCTGCGAGCCGAAACGCCAGAATGTTTTCGCCGCTCACGATCAGCGCTGCAGGCAGCTCAATCACAAGATCGCGTACGGTGCGGTGTATCAGAATCTTTTCGCCGGCTGAATCAACATGCCATGCCGAGGCGATTTCTGTCCCGTTCAGGAATATCTGCCAGTTGTCGGCAATGCTGCCCAGCCGCAGCCCCCAGCTGACCAGGGCTTTGCGTTCTTCGGGCTGCATAAAGAACCGCGTTATCGCCGTATATTCATGAATTTTCTCTGACGGCCAGCGATAGATATTGGGTGCCGCAAAGGGTGCCCCTAACGATGCGATTTTTACGGGACGATTGTCCCCCGGGCTTGAAGGCACGTGATGCCAGTCGCCAGAACCTTTGGTGCGTTCGGGCCAGATTTTGAGCCAGGCCTTCTCAAAGCCGGTTCTGACGAACATGTCTTCGCGAATCAGATTTTTTGTTGTCGCGAATAGCCCCGACAAACAAGCCAGAAGCATCAGAGTGAAAAATTGGCGCGGCATTCGCCATGCTACAAGGGCGGCCACAGTTGGGTAGAAGATTTTCGGGCGCGGCGATTTCTATTTACGACGCCGCTCTGCCCCGTTGAGTTGCTCTCAGGCTGCAGCGGTATGAAAATTCTGGTAATTGAAGACGATGAAATTCAGCATGAATTGCTGGCAGCCATTTTCAAGAGCCTGCAGGTTGAGCCAACTTTTAGCCTGACGGGTGAAGCCGGCCTCGAGCGCCTGCGCAGCCATTTTTTCGACGCCGTTCTGCTCGATATGGGCCTGCCGGGCCGAAGCGGAGTGCAGGTTCTGCGCGCGATTCGGGATAATCCGATGACCCGCGAAATGCCAGTCATGGTTTTTACCGCAGACAAGACCAAAGAAATGCTGCTACAGTGTATGCGCTATGGCATCAGCGACTATATCGGCAAACCTTTTCAAATCAATCTGTTCGGGCAGAAAATTGCGAACCTGCGGCGTATGCTGCTTTTCAAGAAAGAGTCAGGTGAAAGAGGCGTAGAAGCAAAGGTCGTTATGGAGCGCATACCGGGAGTTCTCAAGTTCGTCTACGGCGGCGCGTTCGGCGCAGATTCAGTGGCGAAAACCGCGCAACTCTATTCGCCATCATTGAAATCGCTCACCCGTAATGAAGAAGTACTCTTGAATTTTTCAGCTCTACCCGGGCTTGCAGAACCACAAATGGAAACTTTTACGAGGCTTCTAAGTCTATTTGCCCCAAAGCGCCCGCTGGTGGTCGCGGGTCGCAGCTACGGCCCGCTCGTTGACGTAATGAGCGATTTTGAATCAACGTTATTCATTACCGAAGACGACGCACTCGAGCACCGGCAATATCGCTGATTCTATTTCACCAGTTTTTTATATCTGAAGCGGCGCGGCTCACCACCCAGACGTTTTTTGCGGTCTTCTTCGTATTCAGAGAAACCACCTGAAAAGAATCGAACCTGCGCATCACCCTCAAACGCGAGAATATGCGTCGCGACCCTGTCGAGAAACCAACGGTCGTGCGAGATGACAACCGCGCACCCGGCAAAACTTTCGAGACCTTCTTCGAGCGCGCGCACTGTATTGACGTCGATGTCGTTGGTTGGTTCGTCGAGCAACAGCACATTGCCGCCTTCTTTGAGCGCCAGCGCCATGTGAAGGCGATTGCGCTCACCACCAGAGAGCACTCCGCATTTTTTCTCCTGGTCGGCGCCGCTGAAGTTGAAGCGCGCCATGTATGCGCGGGCGTTCACTGAAAGTTTGCCGACTTTCACTTCTGGGGCCCCACCTGAAATAACATCAAAGACAGACTTATTCGCATCGATGTCTGAATGTTGCTGGTCGACATAAGAAATTTTCACTGTCTCACCGACGGTGAATTTGCCGGCATCGGGCTTTTCGAGGCCCATAATCATGCGAAACAGGGTGGTCTTGCCGGCGCCGTTCGGGCCGATAACACCGACGATTCCGTTTGGTGGCAGCTCAAAGCTGAGGTTCTCATAAAGCAGCCGGTCGCCGTAACCTTTGCTGACCCCTTCTGCGATGATCACCTTGTCACCAAGCCGGGGGCCGTCGGGAATATAGATTTCGAGTTTGCTCTCTTTCTCTTTTGCGTCTTCATTAAGAAGTTTTTCATACGCGCCGAGACGTGCCTTCGATTTCGCCTGTCGCCCCTTGGCACCCATGCGCACCCATTCAAGCTCGCGTTCGAGTGTCTTGCGCCGCTTTGATTCTGATTTTTCTTCGTTTGCAAGGCGGTTCGATTTCTGCTCGAGCCACGACGAATAGTTGCCTTTCCAGGGAATTCCCTCGCCGCGGTCGAGTTCGAGAATCCACCCGGCGATGTTGTCGAGAAAATAACGGTCGTGCGTGATCGCGATCACGGTACCCTCATACTCTTGCAGGTGCTGCTCGAGCCACTGTATTGATTCGGCATCGAGATGGTTTGTCGGTTCGTCGAGCAGCAGCACTTTTGGCTTTTGCAGCAGCAACCGGCAAAGCGCAACGCGACGCTTTTCGCCACCCGACAGGTTCTTTATGATTGCGGTTTCTTCAGGGCAATTAAGCGCATCCATCGCGCGCTTCAGCATGTTGTCGAGCTCCCAGCCATTTGCCTTTTCGATTAGTTCGCCGAGTTCGCCCTGGCGTTCAATGGCCTTTTCCATCTCGTCGTCTGAGAGGTCAGTGCCGAGGCTCTCGCTCACGGCCTCGTATTCTTTCAATAGAGCCACAACTTCGCCCGCACCCTCTTCGACGATCTGCCGAACACTCTTCGAATCATCTAATTGCGGCTCTTGCTCGAGATATCCCACTGAATAACCCGGCGAAAAAACAACTTCACCTTTATCGGGTTTCAGAACCCCTGCGATAATTTTGAGCAGTGATGATTTACCCGAACCATTGAGGCCGATGATGCCGATTTTCGCACCGTAATAGAATGAAAGGTAGATATCTTTGAGTACCTGTTTATGCGGAGGGTAAACTTTGCTCACCCCAACCATCGAGAAAATTATTTTT
>JAKQXK010000113.1 GCA_029561505.1 Spirochaetota bacterium
GATGGTTGCCGGGTCTGAACGGTATTACCAGATCGCACGCTGCTTTCGTGACGAAGACCTGCGCCGTGACCGTCAACCCGAGTTCACGCAGATCGACATTGAGCTCAGCTTCGTCGACAAAGAGATGATCATGCGGCTGAACCAGCAGCTGATCGCGCACGCGTGCAAGGCGGCTTTTGGCATCGACATCGACCCCGAGCCGGTACGCATCACATACCACGATGCGATGGAGCTTTACGGTAACGACAAGCCCGATATTCGCTTTGATATGAAACTCGTCGAACTCGGCGACTGGGCGCCGATGACTGAGTTCAAGGTGTTTAAGGGCGCAGCCGAAACCGGCCGCCTGAAGGCGCTCTGCGTGCCGGGCGGCGCATCGCTTTCGCGCAAAGACATCGATGATCTGACACAATGGGTGATGCAAGACTACAAGGCGAAGGGCCTTGCCTGGGTTAAGGTTACCGAGAATGGGTTAGAGTCGCTCATTACAAAATTCTTGCCCGAAGCCGCGCAGCAGGCGCTGCTTGAACGCACCAATGCCAAAGCCGGAGATATCATCTTCTTCGCGGGTGACCGCGCCGATATCGTGTTCGCGACATTGTCGGCGCTGCGCCTGAGGCTTGCAGAAAAACTCGGCATGATTCCCGACGTATATAAAGCGCTTTGGGTTGTTGACTTTCCGCTCTTCGATCACGACCATGAAACAAACGCGCTCATCAGCGTGCACCACCCCTTCACTGCGGCAGTGCCCGAAGATGCGCATATTGTGCTCGCGGCGGCCGCTGCCGAGACGATCACCCCTGAAATGCACCAGCAGTTGCTCGGCGTGCGCTCAAATGCGTATGACTTTGTTCTGAACGGAACCGAAATCGGCGGGGGCAGCATTCGTATTCACGATTCGAAAATGCAGCAGGCAATTTTCAGGTTGCTGCGCATCACCGACGAAGAGGCGCAGAACCGTTTCGGCTTTTTGCTGAAGGGGCTCGAGTTCGGCGCGCCACCGCATGGCGGCATAGCGTTCGGCGTCGACCGCGTGCTGATGCTGGGCCTCAAACGTTTTTCTATCCGCGATGTGATGGCTTTCCCGAAAACACAGAAGGGCACCTGCCTCATGTCGGGTGCACCTTCGTCAGTTGACGACAAACAGCTGCGCGAATTGTATTTGAAGTCAACGGCCGCGGGCCACGGAGGGCCAAAGGCCACAAGAGCCAAGGAAGGCGGCAGCGGCGAGGGGCACGGCGCGCCAAAACCCGCGCACGCCAACGCCGATAAAACAAAAAATTCATGACCCTCGACGCAGCCCGTCTCGAAGAATTGCTGCGTAAAATTCCGCAGAGCCGTGTTTTTGTGCTCGGCGACCTCATGTGGGACGAGTACATTCGCGGTGACGTCACGCGTATTTCACCCGAAGCTCCGGTTCCGGTGCTTCTGGGTACAAGCGAAGACCGCACACCCGGTGGTGCGGCGAACGTGCTCAAAAACCTGCGCGATCTCAAGTGCAAAATGGGAATGCTCGGCATTGTCGGCGCCGACGAAAATGGCGTCGCGCTGCAGCATGAGCTCGAAAAATGGGGTCTGGGCGACGGCCTGCAGCTGATTCGTATGGCCGACCGCCCGACGACGATCAAGACGCGTTTCATGGCGCGCAACCAACAGCTGCTGCGCGTCGACCGCGAGAAGGCTGCGGCAATCGATGCGGCGACTGAAGAGGTTGTGCTCAAGGCTTTTGATCAGGTGATAGGCGCCTACCAGGCGGTAATTATCAGCGATTATGACAAAGGCCTGTTAACGCCCCGTGTCATCAGCGAAGTGATAGCCCGGGCCCGTAAGAAAAAGATTTTTGTTGCCGTCGACCCACAGGTGAAGCATTTCAGGCAATATGTTGAATGCGACATCATGACGCCGAATGAAAAAGAAGCTTCAGAGGGCGTCGGCATGCCTTTTCCGCAAAGCGATGAAGATATCATTGCCATCGCTGAGCGAATTCGCACGACCTTGAAGTTGCCTCATCTGCTCGTCACACGCTCGCAACGGGGCATGGCATATTTTAATGATCGCGAAGTCGCATTTCTGCCGACTCTCGCGCGTGAGGTTTTTGACGTCACCGGGGCCGGTGACACTGTCATTTCTGTTTACACCGCGGCAATCTGCGCTGGCGCTACACATGTCGAGGCAATGGTGTTATCAAACATGGCTGGCGGCGTCGTTGTCGGTAAACTCGGCACAGCAACAGTGTCGGCCGCCGAGCTGAGCGCAGAAATTGCCCGGCCATTACCACCTCTGAGAGTGAAGTCGCTTTAGGCAATCAACTTGAAAAAGCTCAGGGAAACTCCGGTTATTCTTTCGCTGCGCGAAGTTGATAAGCGATTTCCCCATGTGCATGCAGTGAACAACCTCAGCCTTGAGATACGCGAAGGCGAGGCTGTCGCGCTTTTAGGCCCGAATGGTGCGGGTAAAACCACGCTGCTCGAAATGATCGAGGGTTTACAGGTGCCCGATTCGGGAGAGATCACAATCGCTGGCCTGAACTATAAGAACAACGAGCGCGCGATTCGCTCAATCATGGGGCTCGCCTTTCAGGAAACACGGTTTCCCGAAAAAATACGCGTGGGTGAAGCGCTGCAGCTCTTCGGCGCGTTTTATGGAGCAACGGGCTCGCGCGTTTCTGAAGTGCTCGACCTCGTCAGGCTCAAAGACAAAAAACAGGCTTACGTTAACACGCTTTCAGGTGGTCAGCGCCAGCGCATTGCCCTCGGTATCGCGGTGATACAGAAGCCGAAGCTGCTGCTGCTTGATGAACCCAGTACGGGGCTAGACCCGCATGCGCGGCGAGATATTTGGGATATTCTCAAAGAATTGAAAAAACTTGGTTCTACGCTGTTGCTCACCACACACTATATGGAAGAAGCCGAAGAGCTTTGCGAGCGCATCGTGATCATGTTTAAGGGCAGTGTTCTGGCAGACGGCGATCTCGCACACCTGCTCGAAAAGCACGCGGGCCACGAGATTCTCGAGTTTCGTCTCGCGAAAGCCAACGCCAAAATCGAAGCGTCTTTGCAGAAGCTGAAAGGTGTGTCTCACGTTGAACTCGATGCAGCGGCAGGCGGGGGAGTTATGCACGTTCATGATTCTGCACGTGTGCTGCCTGAATTTTTGAAACGCGTTGGCCGCACGAACCTCAAATCGTTCGCCGCAAGGCCGCTGACGTTAGACGACCTTTTCATAAAGATGACGGGCAGGCACCTCGATGGTTAAACCTCTGTGGCAGCTCTATCTCATGCACATTCGCGAATTTTTTCGCGATTGGGAGATCATTCTTTGGTCGGTGCTGCTACCGATCGCCATGTCATGGGTTCTCGGCGTGGCGTTCGTTGAACGCAAGGTGACGACGCGGCAGATTGCCGTGGTCGGTGATATTCAGCAGAGTTCTGAGTTGCGTGAAGTCATCAACGAAATCGAGAACCGGAATATATCGAAACCCAGAAAAAACAACGATCACAGTGTGTTCCGTTTCACGTTCGCCGATAAAGACAAGGCATTCGAGCTCTTGCGTAAGGGCAAAATCGTACTTTTCATCGAACTATCGAGCGCCGGTGCGCTGAATTTTCATCTCGACCCCGCCAACGAGTCATCGTACCTTTCATACCTTATTCTCTCGCGCAGGCTCAGCCAGGAAAAAGTTGAACTACAGCTGAAAGCTGTCACCACACGCGGAAATCGCTATATCGACTTTCTGATTCCGGGGCTTATGGCGCTCGGCATTATGAACTCGTGCCTCTGGGGCATCGGTTATGTGCTGATTGAATACCGTATGAAAAAACTCATGCGACGCATGATTGCAACGCCTGTTCGCAAATCTGTGATTCTGCTGTCGTTCTTTTGCTCGCGCATGACGATCAACCTTGTCGAGACAAGTTTGCTCTTCGCATTTGGCTTCTTTTATTTCGGATTTTCGCTGCAAGGCAGTTTTTGGCACCTGGCGCTGCTGTTTCTGTCGGGTAACGTCGCATTCGCGGGGCTCGCATTTTTGCTGGCGGCGCGCGCCGAGAATACCCGAACGGGTAACGGGGTCATCAATGTTTTTTCGATTCCGCTGATGCTGAGTTCGGGCATTTTTTTCAGCTATGTAAATTTTCCTGAGCTCATTCAGCCATTATTGCAATATTCGCCCCTCGCGGTGCTCGCTGATTCGATGCGAAACGTTCTCAACGCCAGTGCCGAGTTTTCTGAATTAGCGCTACCGCTTGTCATACTTAATGCCTTTGGAATCTTTTGCTTTTCAGTCAGCCTAAAAATTTTCAGGTGGCATTGACGATGAGCCCACCGGAAAACGAAATGACCCGCAAGCTCATGGAAGAGCTTGAATCGTCGCAAAACGGCAGTTTCGAGCTGCTCGAAGAGAAGGGTAAGGCCGTTCTCAAAATTTTTAATCCGACAGGTAAAGGCCGGCCGGTGCACCCGACCGACCTCATGAACCGCATTCGATCGATGAAAATCGTACCTGAAA
>JAKQXK010000121.1 GCA_029561505.1 Spirochaetota bacterium
TGCGGCTGCGATTCGCCGAGAGCGCAAAGCAGCCGGCGATTACCGCCACTATGCCGGCAAGGCCGATAAGATTTGAAGGTTGCATGTTATGCACCACCAACATGGTAGCGCTGCATTTCTTCAATCGTGGGGCGCATAAGCGCCATCAATGCAATCAGAATACCAAGTGGTATGAGCATATTTTTTTCGTGACTCAGAAAAAAAACAACACCAATAAACATTGCCGACCCTTCGAGCAATGCCCATTGCACTATTTTCATGCTCACATATTTCTGCACCGGTACGTGCTTTTCGCCGCGCATGACGAACCGGGGTATCAGCTGAGAAGTACCGACGCCGATGACAGCCAGTGCAGCGGCGACTGTCTCGAAGACAAAAATATCTTGCGGTGGCAATGAAACTTCTTTTACCTCGGGCAAGACGATAAAAAATGTGACCGCAGCGAACATCGCCGGCGCCATCATCAGCGCGAGATGGATAACATAAAGCTGCACGGGTATCTTGAGCATGGCGACGAGTCGTCGCGCTTAACCCGGTGGCAAGAATTTTGTCATGACTTCTGCCAACCTGGCCCTTCTCTGGTGTTTAGATTTACAGCCTCACGCGAAGTCCCGCATTAAGCCCGATGGCCTATGACAAGATAAAGCCTGTCGCCGCCGGCGAAAAAATTACGATCGCCGACGGCAAGCTGCAGGTGCCCGATCAACCCGTTATTCCTTTTATTGAAGGCGACGGCACTGGCCCCGATATCTGGAAAGCGAGCGTGCGCGTTCTCGATGCGGCCATAGAAAAAGCGTATAGCGGCAAAAAGAAGATTGTCTGGCTCGAGGTTTATGCGGGTGAGAAATCCAACTCTGTATATGGCCCGAATACGTGGCTGCCCGACGAAACTCTGCAGGCAATCGAAGAATACAAAGTTGCAATCAAAGGCCCGATGACAACGCCAATCGGCGGAGGTATCCGTTCGATTAACGTGGCGCTCAGGCAAATGCTCGATCTGTACGTGTGCCTGCGCCCCGTGCAGTACTTTAACGGGGTACCTTCGCCCGTGAAACGCCCCGAAGATGTCGACATGACCATCTTTCGCGAGAATACCGAAGACATATACGCTGGCATTGAATTTGAGCCGGCGAGCGAAGGGGCGAAAAAAATTATCAAACTGCTCGAAGAAGCTGACCTGTTGGGTAAGGTGCGTTTTCCCGCAACCTCGTCGTTTGGTATTAAACCGGTTTCGCGCGAAGGTACCGAACGCCTCGTGAAGGCAGCAATTGAATATGCGATCGCGAACAAACGCCGCTCGGTGACTCTCGTGCACAAAGGCAATATCATGAAGTACACCGAAGGTTACTTCTGCAAATGGGGTTACGAAACCGCAAAGAAATATTTCGCCGGCGAAACAGTCAGCTGGGACGAATGCGGCGGCAACCCCCCGGCAGGCAAAATTCTGATAAAAGATGCTATCGCCGATTCATTCTTGCAGCAGGTGCTCTTGCGACCTAAAGACTACGATGTGGTGGCGACGCTGAACCTGAACGGTGACTACCTTTCAGACGCGCTGGCCGCACAGGTGGGCGGCATTGGCATTGCACCGGGCGCAAACATCAACTACCAGAATGGCTGCGCTATTTTCGAAGCGACGCATGGCACCGCGCCCAAGTATGCGGGGCTCGACAAAGTGAACCCGTCGTCGGTAATTCTCTCGGGTGAAATGTTGCTGCGCTATCTGGGGTGGAAAGACGCAGCAGACATGATCATTGCTGCATTGTCGAAGACGATTGAACAGAAGACGGTGACGTATGATTTCGCCCGCCTCATGGAAGGCGCGAAAGAAATCAAGTGCTCTGAATTTGCAGATGCGATAATTCAGAACCTTTAAGGTCAGTCACCCTTCGACGGGCTCGCTAAGGCGAGATTTCATCACAGGGTGACCTCACGTCGTTGTCATGCTAAGCTTGTCGAAGCATGACAACTAGAAATTCCAAAATCTCTCACCCTTATTAAACCGCTCAACGCCTTTCTTCATGCTCTCACTCGTCGCTACCGGATACAGATTGCGAGCCTCAAGCTTCAATGCCTCGCCGAGCGGCAGGTGAGATCCGTTGAGCGCCGATGAAAGGTCGGCTATGAGGGCGTCGCGCGGAGACGAACAGATCTGCGCCGCCATTTTGAGGGCACGCTCGAGGCCTTTGCCTTTTTTCGCCATTTCCCAAACAAGTCCGATTTCGTAAGCCCGCTGCGCGCGAATACGCTGGCCAGTGATGATGAGCGGCAAAGCCGCCCCCCAATTCAGAAGCCGTGGCAGATAGACCGTGCCCCCGTCTACCAGGGGAACTCCCCACCGCCGGCAGGCAACCGAAAACAGCGCCTGCGGTTCGGCGATGCGAATGTGACCATGGCAGAAAAGTTCAAGGCCGCCGGCATAGGTATACCCGTGGCTCACGGTGATCACGGGCTTCTGTTGCACGATGCGGCTACCGCCAAGCGGACCCGTGTCGTTCATCGCATAACGCTCGATTGCCTGCGGGGTTACGCCCGCGCCGAGCTCGGCTAGCTCGCCGAGCGCCGACAGGTCTGCCCCGGCGCAGAACGATTTATCGCCCGCCCCATGCAAGACAGCAACAACCAGCACATCGTCGTCACGAAATTTTTGCCAGGCTTCGGTGAGGTATTTGGCCATTTCGCCATTAACGGCGTTATGCACCTCGGGGCGGTTCATCGTAATCTGGTAGATTTTGCCGCCTTCGGTGCTGTGTATCTGCGTGAGAACCGGCTTCGTTGTCATAGACCATTTGCCCGCTACGCCACGTACAGGCAAGCGGCGCGCGAATTCG
>JAKQXK010000131.1 GCA_029561505.1 Spirochaetota bacterium
CGGGTGAGAAACGATTTTTCAGAAGCATACGAAATTGACGCCTCGCGGTAAAGCTGGGCAACATTGCGGAGTTTTTTCTTTTCCATGCCCTGAACGTAGCATGAAAAATCGGGTCAGTCGCCCGGAATCACGATTCAGTACGCTTTTTTTTCCCGTTTATCGCAAATGCCAGATTCTTGACGAATTCGGTTGGGGTTTGCCCGGTCTCGAGTTTGAATGCGGCATTGAATGCACTTTTTGTTGCAAAACCACATTCGTACGCGATCCTCAAAATGCTTGAAGGTTGATCATCTGCCAGCCGGCTTTTGGCTTCTTTGATACGCAGGCGGTTGATGTAGCGGTTGAAGTTCATGCCGAGATTATCGTTGATAAGCTGCGAAAGCTGGTCTTGCCGCAAGCCAAGCATCTGCGCCAGATCAGCAATGCGCAGATTCTCGTCTGCATAGAGGCGATTAGTGATAAGCAGGCTCTCAAGCTGCCTCAGTTTGGTTTCGCCGCCGCCCTTGAGCCGATCATAGCGCCTGGCGTCGCGCGCCAAAAGTTCGGGAAAGTGCTGGTTGCGCGCGAGCGCGACGAATGCGAGCACCACCGCGAGCGAATAGGCAGAGAGCGCGAAGACTTTCACAAGAATCCAATCGCCGCCGATGAGCGTGGCAATCATTACGGTCGTGGCCACGGCGCAAATCAGCAAGAAGATGCGCATCGCCCGCAAAAACAAGAACTCATTGCCGGCAAGCCGCGAGAAGAAGGGCCGCAGATAGCGAACCGAAAGCAGAAAATACACAAGCGGCGAGGTATACGTAATTAAAAAGACTGCCCGTAGCGAAGGGATCACATATTCGGGCAGCGGCTGCGTACGCGCGAGCATTTGCCGTTTGACTTCGCGGGGTAATGCATAGATGTCGCTCATATACATTGCGACTGCAACCGCGAGTACAAGGTGCAGCAGGTAACGCGGCTTCAGCCGAAAATTCGGCTCGGCGGCGAAACGCAGAAAAAAATATATCGCCGGGCCTGCCAGCATCACGATCGGCAGGTGTACAAACGCCAGATGTGGCAGAGATTCATAGCGATCGAGCAGAAAGCGGGTGAAGAGCAGCAGAATCGCAGCGAATATAAAAAAGAAAGCGCCCCCTAAGAGGCGCACTGTGTTGCGGTGTCTGCCGAGAACCAGCAGCAGGCCCGTATAAAGGGCCGTGCCGGCTCCGATAGTGCCAACGCTGCCGATCAGATCGGCCATATTCTACAGTAGACTACTTTGGTTTCCTGCGGAAACCTGCGTGATTTGCCGGGCAAATCACTTCGCAGTCTGCGCCAGAATCTCTGCGATGTCGAGAGTCTTCACCGACTCTTCTTTCTCCATCGCTTTGACGCCGTCACCGACCATGGTGATGCAGAACGGGCAGGCGCTTGCAACGGTTTTAGCTTCGGTATCTACGAGCTGCTTCGTGCGCTTGATATTCACGCGTTCAGCTGTGACGCCGGTTGAATCCGTTGATTTCTCTTCTTCTTTCCACATCTGCGCGCCGCCGGCGCCGCAGCAGAGACCGCGTGACTTATTGTCGATCGCTTCGACAACGCGACCACCCGTTGCTTTCTCGAGCACCGAGCGGGGCGCCGAGTAAACGTCGTTATAGCGGCCGAGATAGCACGAGTCGTGGTAGGTGACAAGGCCGAGTTCTTTTGCCTTCGACTGGTCTACCTGAATCTTGTTTTCTTTCAGCAGCTTATCGAGGTAGGTTGTGTGGTGCTCAACTTCATAGTTGCCGCCCATCTGTGGGTATTCATTCTTCAGCGTGTTGAAGCAATGCGGGCAACCCGTGACGATCTTTTGCACGCCATAGTTGTTCATCGTCTGAATGTTCATGCCGGCGAGGGTCTGAAACAGGTATTCATTACCCGCGCGGCGCGCTGAGTCGCCTGTGCAATTCTCTTCAGTGCCGAGAATGCCAAACTTTACATCGGCCTTGTTCATGAGGCTCGCAATCGACTGCGCAATCTTCTTGTTGCGGTCGTCAAATGCACCCGCGCAGCCGACCCAAAAGAGAACGTCTGGCTTCTGGCCTTCTTCGTTCCATTTTGCCATGGTCTTGATGTTGAGGCCTTCAGCCCATTCTTCACGCTTGTGTGAGCCGACACCCCATGGGTTCGACTGGTTTTCCATGTTGGTGAGCGCTGTCTGCAGTTCGCCCGGCAGCGCGCCTTCTGAGAGCACGAGCGCACGGCGCATGCCGATAATTGCGTCTACCTGGTTGTTACCGACAGGGCAGGCTTCAACGCATGCATAGCAAGTAGTGCAGGCCCACAAAGATTCTTGTGAGGTGTAGTTGTCGATTACCCGCAGCTCTGGCATCGCGGTGATTTCTTCGTCGGTCTTGCCGGCTTTTTTCGCCGCGTCGACTTTGTGCATCTGTTCCATGAGGGCATGCTTCAGGTCGCCCATGATGCTTTTCGGGTTCAGCTGTTTACCCGTGCGGTTAGCCGGGCATTCGATTGTACAGCGACCGCATTCGATGCAGCTGAGTCCGTTCAGGTGGTCTTTCCAGGTGAAATCCTGTACGTTAGCGGCTCCCCAGACTTTTGCATTTTCTGTATCCAGAAATGAGAGCTGGCCTTTTGGTGTTTCTTTTTCAAACCAGAAGTTAACCGGCGCCCAGATAAGGTGCGCGTGTTTTGAATTGGGTACGAATGCCATGAACGCAAACACCGTCAGAATGTGTGTCCACCAGCCGCCGATGTAAACATAACCTGCGTTGGCCGAGGTGACGCCCCACGACGCGAGCAGGGCACCGACGCTTTCACGAATCGGCAGACCATGCGAATGGCCTTTTAATATGCCGTGTGCACCTTCTGCCACGAGAGTCGAAATCATGAGCGTCGAGATCATGCTGATCACGATCATTGACTGTCCCGAAGGGCGGTCGAGTTCGTAGGCGCGGTAAACCCAGCGGCGCAGCGCGAAGAACGCAAGGCCCGAAAGTACTAAGAGTGAAAAAACATCCAGCGCATAGTCATAGACGAAGGCAAAATGCGGAATTACCTGACCCATGAGGTCAGGTATCGAGAATTCGTATCCGGTGGTGCCCACGAGCGGCATCTGAAACGGGCCGAAAAAGCCACCAATCAGCTGGCTGGTGGTGTGGCCGCCATAGACAAGAAAGCCATAGAAAATGAAGATGTGAAAAATGCCGCGCACGGGCTTCTTCATCAGTTTCTTTTGCAGCAGAACATTGATAACGATGTTCTTGATTTTCTGGCCAAGCGTCGATTTGATCTCTTGCGCCTGCCCGAGGTGCGCGTAGCGCCAGTATTTCATGACGGCATAACCGGCATAAGCGAACGAAGCGATGAATGCCACTGAAAACAGGGCAACCTGTACAATTTCCATGGGTAATTATCGGAGCTTTTGGGGGAGTGTAAAGAGAAAAGCGGCGCTCAACGCGCCGCTTTTCTCTAGTTGAGAACTATTCTCGAAGAGGCCGGCAGCTTAGTTGCCTGTGCCTTGATGGTTCGTGCCTTAATCGCCTTTGGCACTGTCTTAAAATTCCAGACAAGGCCGAAGAGGCCAAGAAAGCGCAGAATGTAATAGGTCATGTCTATCTCCCACCAGTAAAAACCCATGCGCGCAGAGGCCTGGTAATAGTGGTGGTTGTTGTGCCAGCCTTCGCCCATCGTCGTCAGCGCGAGCAACCAGTGGTTGCGCGATTCGTCGCCGGTTTCGTAGCGTTTCGTGCCCCACTTGTGCGTCAACGAGTTGATCGTGAAGGTCGAGTGGTAGGTGATCAGCGTGCTCAGAAAAAAGCCGATCCAGAGGCCAGGCCAGCCGGCGATCAGAAACGAAACCACACCGAGAGTCCACGGGGCAATCCAGTCGTGTTTTGAGATGAATCTGATTTCGGGGTACTTGGCGAAATCTTGTATGTCTTCGATCGGCACGCGCTTGTTTTCTTTTCTGAAGATCCAGCCGATATGCGATTCGTAAAAGCCGAGTTTTTTCATTGAGTGAATGTCGAGATCGGTGTCGCTGTACTTGTGGTGGCCGCGGTGGTGGCCCGACCACCACAACACGCCCTTTTGGCCCGTCGTCTCGGCGCCGAAT
>JAKQXK010000146.1 GCA_029561505.1 Spirochaetota bacterium
AACCCACATGACAACCTCCCCTCCCCGCTAGCGGGGACCTGCGGTGAGCGCAGTCAAACCGTGGGAAGGGGGTGGGCACAAACCAACCGCGTGATGAGACATAACACCAAACGGCACACACCCCTTGTGTATTAAATTCTGACACATATGTCAAAGAACAAATTATCATTCTGGCTAAAATCTGCTTGCGGTGCAGAGCTCAGCAAAGAGGGTAGCCGGGCTGCGCGCAGGCACGAGGCGTAGCGGCCCTTCTTTCTGTATAACTTGCCAGGGGGGCTAATGCTGAATCATCGCGTCTACCAGGCTGCAGCAGCTGGCGAAATGCAGAGCGGCGGTGGGTCAGAATTTTCTTTGCCGATTGCGTTGATACCGGCGCCCGCAATTTTGCTCGACCTCGAAACCCTGGCGTTTCATGATGCCAATGACGAAGCACAGAATCTTTATGGTTATACGCACGAAGAGTTCAGGCAGCTGAAGCTGATCGACCTCTATTCAAGCGACAGCGCGCAGAGGCTGCGCGCCTTTTTCCCTTTGAACGATGCATCGGCTGCTGCGCTCGGCGGTTTATGGAAACAGACGCGCAAAGACGGCAGCGAGTTCACTGCGAGCATTGCGTGCAAACATATTCTGCATGCGCGCAGACCGTCTTGCCTTATTTTTCCTATGAATATCGGCGAGTTTGCATTACCCGAGCCAGATAATTTCGGTCGCGAACTCGCAATTCTGAACGCCCTGCCCGATCTGGTTTTAGAGACAGACCTCGAGGGGCGCATCTACAGTTTTCATTCGGGTCAAAAAGAAAATTTGTTATTGCCCGAGAGCGAATTCATCGGCAAACACGTCAGCGAAATCGTGCCAGAAGATCTGGTGCCAAGCGCACTGCGCGCCCTTGCCGAGGCGAACGAAAAGGGGCACACAACCGGCCACGAATACCAGCTAAAACTGCCGGGCCGCGCAGAGCCCGGGCATTTTGAATTTTCGATCGCGCGCCTGCAGCCGAAGCCGGGCCAGAAGCAGCGCTTTCTGGTTGTCTCGCGCGACATCACAGCCAGAAAAAAGGTGGAGCTCGAACTGCAAGAGAGCCGTGACATCATCAAAGCCACGCTCGACAATTTACCGATTGGCATCGCGATTAATTCAGCCAACCCCGCAGTGCAGTTTCAATACATAAACGACAACTTCGCACTTTTTTACCGCACCACGACGGCAGCGCTGCAAGAACCCGATGCCTTCTGGACCTCTGTTTACCATGACGAAGAATTTCGCGAACAGATGAAGAGCCGAGTGCTCGCCGACATTGCGAGCGGCGACCCCGCCCGCATGGTCTGGAACGAGGTGCCGCTCACGCGCGCGGGCGAAGAGACCCGTTACATCAGCGCGCGCAGCATTCCCTTACCGGGCGAAGGTATGGTCGTCTCAATGGTGTGGGATGTCACCGAACGCAAACTCGCGCGTGAAGAAATCGAAAATCACATGCAGCACCTCGAAAGAACGATGATGGGCACCGTCGAGGTAGCGATGGCCATCTCGGCCATGCGTGACCCGTATACTGCGGGCCACGAGCGCCGTGTCGCGGCAATCGCCGAAGCGATCGCCGTGCGCATGCAACTCGATGCGAAAAGCGTGCAGGGCATCAGAATCGGCGCACACCTGCACGACCTCGGCAAAGTTGTTGTGCCCGTCGAGATTCTGAGCAAACCGGGCAAAATTACAACCGCCGAAATGCAGATTATACGCGCGCACGCCGAGGCGGGTTACGACGTGCTGAAAGAGATCGATTTTCCGTGGCCGATCGCAGAGATCGCACGCTCACACCATGAGCGACTCGATGGGTCGGGCTACCCGCGCGGCCTTAAGGGTGACGAAATAATACCCGAAGCACGCATCGTCGCGGTCGCCGACGTCGTCGAAGCGATGGCGAGCCACCGCCCATACCGGGCAGGTTTAGGCGTTACCAGGGCACTCGCCGAAATTGAACGCGGCAGTGGCTCGTGGTACGACCCGGGGGTCGCCGCTGCCTGCCTCGCCATTTTTCGTGAAGATGGTTTTGTGATTCCAGACGAGTGACGCCCCCGGGGCAGACGGGGTGGCGCGCGGTTTACCGATTTACCGCCTCGATAAATCTCATACCCTGACGGCTATGGCCGCGGGTTTTGCTGAGTTCAAGAAGTCGATTTTCTTTCAACTGAGCTGGCGGCTTGAAACGTTTACGAGCGCGATTCCGATACCGACGTTTGTTTATTTCATCATGGTGACCGGTGCCTTTGAAGGCGAAGCTCGCCTGTGGGCAGTCGTCGTCGCGGGCCTCGTCGCGGGCGGCGGCACCGTTGTTTGGGGCCTCACATTCAGGTGGTTTGCCATCAAAAAACTGCTGGCAGATCTCGCCGCGCTGAACGCTCAGGCCTCACCCGGCACGGCAGAACGCATCGAACTGCGCAACCGCCTGCTTGATTATCCCTATCGCGAGGGGCGCGTGATTATCGCCCGCTGGAGCGTCGGCGTCGTGCTCGGCGCGGTCATCTACATTGCGCAGATGCGCGAGGTGCCCATTTACGCGCTGGGGGTCGAAGCGTACTCGCTGATTTTCGTTCTGCCGATTTCATACGTGATGTACATCTTCATGCCCGAGATGGTGCTGCGCCCTCTGCTGCAGCAGCAGATTTTCGCGGGCCTGCCACCCGCCGACGGCAGCGTCAGAGAGCGCAGCTATTTCACACGCATTATTCTGGCGATAGCGGCTGTAACGGTGACCCCCATCGCCATTTTCGGATTCATTCTTTATACGACGGTGACGGGCAAAAATTCGTTTCAGCACCCCGAGGTGCACATCGTGCTGCTCGCGTTCGAAGCGCTTGCCGCAATCGTCATCGTATCTTACCGCATCGCCAAGACGATCAAATACAGCATTAACGACACCAATGAAGTGCTGCAGCAACTGGGCAAAGGCAACTTCGGGGTGAACAGCGCGCGCGCCACTACCGACGAATTCGGCCGCCAGGCCGAGCTGATAGCCGTCGTCGCGCGCGACCTCAGTAAAATGTACCATGAGGTCAACGAGCTGAACGAAACACTCGAGCAAAAAGTGATCACGCGCACCGAAGAGCTGAACAAAACACTCGAAGAAGTGCGCCGGCTGAAATTGCACCAAGACGGTGACTATTTTCTCACCTCGCTGCTCTTAAAGCCGCTCAATACCAACTATGTCAAAAGCGATCGGCTGACCGTCGAGTTCTTGCAGCGCCAGAAAAAGAAATTCGATTTCAAGGGTAAACCGCATGACCTCGGCGGCGACCTCTGCAGCGCGCACACGATTCGCATTCGTGACCGCGAATACACCGCATTTATGAACGCCGACGCGATGGGCAAATCGATGCAGGGCGCAGGCGGTGCGCTGGTTTTGGGTGCGGTGTTCTATTCGATTATTGAGCGCACGCGTTCTGTCGCCGCGGTGCAACGCCTCTCGCCCGAACGTTGGCTCAAGAATACTTTTCTTGAATTGCACAAGGTGTTTGAGAGCTTCGACGGTTCGATGCTGATATCGCTGGTGCTCGGTATCATCGACAACAACACGGGCCTGCTATATTATATCAACGCCGAACACCCGTGGTCAATTCTGTACCGTGACGGCTCGGCGACGTTTATTGAACAAGAACTCTACGTGCGCAAACTTGGTATGACTGCAGCAAGCGGTACGATCTATATCCGCATTCTCGAACTGAAACCCGGCGATATGCTCATCTGCGGTTCAGACGGTCGCGACGATATTCTGTTACCGTCGCCTGACGGTAAAACGCGCATGAACGAATCAGAAGACCTGATTCTCGATACGGTCAAGAACGCGAAGGGCGACCTCGAGCGTATCTACGAAACAACCCAGTCGCTGGGTGAAATTACCGATGACTTCTCGCTGCTGAAAATAAAATATTACGGTGATACGATGCCAGAAGCTGAAAAGCTCGCGAAACGTTCGGCATCGGGCCGCCACTACAAGGCGAAAAATTATGCCAAAGCGATCGCCGAAGGCGAAGCGTACCTCGGCAATAAACCATCAGATACCGAGTTCATGCGTTTTCTCTCGCGCTGCCATCGTCTCGCAGGCAACTATGAGATTGCGATCGACCTCTGCGAAAGACTGCGGCTGCGACTGCCCGACGACACGCGCAACCTCATCAACCTCGCGGGCCTGCACCTCGTGCGCGGTGACACCGAACGCGCCCGCTCTCTCATCGCCGAGATTCGCCAGCTCGACCCAGCCGCCCCTGCGCTCAAAAAACTCGAAGATGTTTACCGTCGCAAACAGAAGGCTGCGGCGTAAGAAGGTTTTACCTTGTTAAAGATCAAGCTCAGCCGCAACCTGCGCCGCTCGATTCTGCGCGGCCACCCCTGGGTCTACAAAGAGGCGATTGCGCATGCGCCCAAAGTTGAAAATGCGCAGCTCGTTTCGGTGCTCGACCTCAAGGGCGAAGAGCTCGGCTGGGCGATGTACGACCCGCATGGCCCGCTGTCTCTGCGCATGGTGAGTTTAGAGAAAAAACCACCAAACGCCGCCTTCTTTGAGCAGCAGGTGAAACGCGCGGTGGCGCTGCGGCAGGGCCTTAACCTTGAAGGCACCACCGCTTACCGCCTCATCAACG
>JAKQXK010000160.1 GCA_029561505.1 Spirochaetota bacterium
CCAGGGATCAGCATGCCTTTGTTGCCCTGTAAGGCTTCAAAGTGTAAAGAAGTGATATAGACAGTGATACCATATGCCTGAAGCGCGCAGAGCAAGACGGTGCCATAGCGCGTGTACTGGTTGATTTTACGGCGGCCAAAATCACCCTCTTTCGCGAGGCGTTGCAGAGATGGCACGGCCACCATCATGATCTGCATGATGATCGACGCCGAAATATAGGGCATAATGCCCAACGCAAAAACCGAAAGCCGCTTGAACGCGCCGCCGGCAAAGAGGTCGATATAGTCAGTCAGGTTGCCACTCTGGCCACCTGCCGCTTTGCTAAAGTAATCTTGAAGTACGCGAAAGTCAAGCCCCGGCACCGTAATGTGCGCTCCAATGCGAAAGAGCAACAACATGCCCAATGTGAACAAGATTTTCTTGCGCAGATCGGGAACGGTAAAAATGGTGACGATGGCTCGTATCATAATCTATTTTTTCGCTGGCTTAACGAGAACCTTCGATTTCTCAACAATCACTTCAAGCTTGGCGCCGGCGCCTTCTGCCATTTTTTTAGCAGCTTCGCTCACGGCATTCACCTTAATGTTCTTGCCCGCAAGGTTAACTTGCTTTCCGTCAGATTTTGCGAGCAGTTTCCACGCAACCGTAGTCTTAGGTACCAGGCCCGCCTTCTTTAATGTTACAAGATCAATATCCGCTTCGGTCAGCTTGCCATTTGCAATCGTGCGTGCCAGGTTAACAATGTTGACCGGCGTCAGCTCTTTGCGAAACGCATTTTGAAAGCCGCGCTTGGGAATGCGGCGATAAAGAGGCCACTGGCCACCTTCAAAGCGCGCAGGTATATTGCCGCCATTTCGGGCTGTCTGGCCTTTGCCACCACGGCCTGAGGTTTTTCCGTGACCGCTACTTGTTCCGCGGCCGACTATTTTGCGGCGCTTGTTTGCGCCAGCGTTAGGCTTCAGTTCGTTCATGAGAGCTCCTCAACTTTCACCAGAAAGTCGACCTTCTTCAGCATACCCTTAATCTGCGGAGTCAGCGCATGCTCACGGGCCATACCAATGCGCCGCAGCCCCAGGGCCGTCAGCGTTGCCTTTTGCTTATCGGACTTGCGAATAGCGCTGCTCGTCTGTGTAATTCTGACCTTTTTCATAGTTTACCTTCAGCTCGCGACGGTACCGGCCGGTGCCGTCACAGTCGCAGTTGCCGCTGCGGCCAGCGCCTGCCTTTTTTCATCACGGCGCACTTTAGAATAGTTACCGAAAAGTACCGGCAACGGAATGCCGCGGCGCGCTTTGACATCATCAATAGAGCGAAGCTGCTGCAAACCGTTCAGCGTGGCCTTCACGATATTCAGCGGGTTCGACGAACCAAGCGCTTTGGTAAGAATATCCTGAATTCCCGCGAGCTCAATGACAGCCCGCACTGAATCACCGGCGATAATGCCGGTACCAGGCGCGCCTGGTTTCAGCATCACACGTGCCGACTTAAAGCGGCCGATAACCTCGTGGGGAATAGTATTGCCTTTTTTGCGAATCTTGGTGACGCGCTTTTTTGCATCTTCAATTGATTTGCGAATCGCTTCTGGTACTTCTTTTGCCTTACCGAAGCCTAAACCAACATAGGTCTGTCCGTCGCCAACCACAGTTAGCGCGTTGAATGAAAAGCGGCGGCCACCCTTTACAACTTTCGCGACGCGTGCCATATTGACAACGCGCTCCGTAAGCTCTATCGTCTGCCCATCGATGTCGAGCAGATTCTTTTTGATGCCCTCTTTTGGGCCGTTCTTTTTACGGCCACCGGGTTTACGTCCTGATTGTTTGTTATCTTCCATAATTTACCGTCAGATGCTGACTCCCTTTTCCCGCAATGCGTCCGCAAAACTCTTCACGCGACCATGGTACAGTTTCGCACCCCGGTCAAAAATATAACCTGCATCAAGCTTCAGATTCGCTGCCTGCATTTTAGTCACCAGAGACTGAGCAAGCTTCGCAGAGAATTCTTTGCTGGTGAATGATTTCACCGTGTTCGTCTGAACCGATTTGTCGAGCGTAGAGCAAGACAAGAGAGTTTTTCCCGCGTTATCGTCGACTACCTGTGCGTAGAGGTGACGACCCGAAACGTGAAAGTAGATGCGCGGCTTACCAGCGCGATTGCCCTTGCGCAGGTTTGCCCGCACACGCGCCACGCGCTTTGCCTTTTGACGGTTTAATCTTGCTACCGATGCCATTTTACCCTCTGTTATTTCTTGCTGCCGGCTTTGCCAGCTTTGCGGCGAACATGCTCATTTTCGTAGCGAATGCCCTTACCCTTATACGGCTCGGGCTGTTTGTAGCCGCGAATCTGCGCCGCAACCTGACCCACGCGTTGCTTGTCAACGCCGCTGATCTTCACTTTCGTGTTTTCAACAACCTCTACCGAAACATCGGCTGGCTCTTTAAAGATTACGTCATGAGAAAAGCCAAGGCTGAAGACTACATCTTTGCCCTTCTTCTGTGCGCGATAGCCGACACCCTGAAGAATCAGCAACTGCGTGTAACCCGCACTCGTGCCTGTCACACAGTTCTGCAGCAACGACCGAACGAGTCCGTGTTTGGCGCGCAGATCTTTTTCGTCATTTTCGCGACTCACCTTGGCGGTGGTGCCCGAAACTTCGAGTTTCAGACCGGGAAAAAAAGGCGTTACCAGAGAACCCTTTGGACCCTTGACAGTGACCGAACCCTCGGCAGGTGTCAAAGTGACGCCAGCTGGCAGTTCGATAGGTTTATTTCCAATTCGTGACATAAGACCTCAATAAACCCGGCAGAGAAACTCGCCGCCGACATGTTGAAATTTTGCTTCTTTTTCAGAAAGCACACCTTTTGGTGTTGAAAAGATACTCAGACCCATGTTGTTACGGGTCGGCCGAATCTCTTTCCACGGCAGATAAATGCGACGGCCGGGTTTTGACACACGCTCAATTGCAGAGAACGCAGGCTGGCTCAGGTGGTAGCGCATCTCGACTTTCGCCATGCGAGTCGATTCGCTCTTGTAGACCACAAAGCCTTCAATAAAACCCTCAGATTTCAGTATGTTGAGAATCTTTTCGCAGGTGTTGTTGATTCGCACTTCTGTACTTTCGTGTCCGGCGCGCGCTGCGTTTCGCAGGCGCGTTAACATATCAG
>JAKQXK010000163.1 GCA_029561505.1 Spirochaetota bacterium
TAAATTCAACGAGCAGCTGGTCGGTGCCGGCTTCACCTGTGACAGAAACGACAAGCGGCGCCGTCGTGTCATTGCCGACAGCAAAACCGTCGCGAAAGATTAGCGCCTCTGGGCGGTCGGGTTTGCGGCAATTTGCGAGGGCCGCCAAAATTAATAATGATAGAATCCGTACTTTCATATATCCCCCTAAAAAAATTACAGACGAAAACTGATGCCGCCCGCCGCATAGGCGTGGCCGACGCTTTCGCCGATGTAGAAACTTTGTCGCCACATGCCATAGGCATTCAGCGACAGCCGGCTCGTGAGTTTAATGCCGAGCTTCAACCCACCTTCGGCGAAAGGTGCGCTGGTGTTGAGGTTGTTGCCCGAGCGCGTGTTGCCAGTCGCGTCGACGGGCAGCGTTGAGAGCGTCGTATAGTCGAGCTGAATGCTCGCCATGGAAAATCCGCCGCCGGCAAGCGGTGTCAAGGTGAAGCGCCAGAAACTCATTTCGTAACCGATATGGCCGGCTGTTGAAATATCGAGCAGCGATGCGCGAATGCGTTTGCTGTCGGTGGCAACGGCAAGATCATTGCTCGCGAACTGCGCGCCGCCCATGAGATGCAGCTGCATGCGTGGCAGAAGAAAATCATGGTAGGCATAAAATGCCGAAGTCGAAATCGCTGATTTAAAATCTTTACTGTAGAGTGCGTTGTCGGTCGTGTAGTTACCGCTGAATTGCTGCGGCTGCGCAAAGACGCCGGTGCCGGCGATGAGGCCGAGCTCATGCGGCCCGATTTCGTCGTCGTCGAACTGCTGCTTGCCGGCTTCGCCCTTATTAGGCAGCACCGATTTCGATTCTTTCACCACACGCGCCGCGAGTTCTTCGACCGCGCCAAAGAGCGACGCGTCGGCTGGCATGGTCATATCGAATTCGCTGACGACTTTCTTTTTGCCGATGTCGAGAACGAATACATGCGCACGAATTACATACCCACCCCGCCGCGATTTGTTTTCAATGATCGCCTGATAAAAGCCACCGACCGCTATATCTTGCCGCGCCAAAAGCCCGAGGTTCAGCGCAAACCCGCGGCTGTGGTTCTCTTCTGGCCACAGAAAATAATTCTTCTGGGCTAAGCTGCGCCAGTCTTTCTGCGGCAGTTCTTTGAAATCGAACTTCGCCTTCAGATCGTTGCGAATCGCCTCGGTGATGGAATCTTCGAGATAGCTATAATTGGGATTTTTGTCGAGATTTTTGAAGTCTAGAATCATGACCTTGCGAAGGCCTGCCGCCTGCACCGAGCTACCGACGAGAAACACCACCAGAATTTTCGCCCTCATATGACGTAAGACCGCCGAGTGAGGATTTCTACCCAAAAAAACTTTGCTTCTGAGCGGCAGACCATTCGGCTGTGAGACGCGCGCGGGGCTGAAAGTAAGACAAATCCATAGGTCATATGCCCTATGGTTTTAGAAAAAAATTGTGCTCTCGCGCCTTATCTACCGCTTCGAGCTTAGACTTAACGCCCAATTTTCGGTAAATCTGCTCGATATGCCGTCGCGCTGTGTGCGGGCTGATGCCAAGGCTCGTGGCCACTTCGCGGTAAGATCTGCCTGCTGCCAGTTCGCGCAGCACCTGAATTTCGCGCACAGTCAACGGGCGTCTGGGCATATAAGGGTAAGACCAGAATCACTGCAATTTTACCCAAAAAAAATCTGAGCCGAATGCTAAAGAGCAAATTCGACGCCGACCGCGATGAAACTGACAAACGTCAACCGTGCATCGAACTCGGCGATGCTCGTCAGCGGCAGAATCAAACTCAACTGCCGCGTCAGGTGGTACCCGATTGTTAACCGCGTCACTGCCGCAAACAGCTGGTTTGAAACCTGATCGGCCCGAAAACCCGTCACCCGGGAAAATTGAAAGATTCCACCGGCACCGATCGCCGGCGTGAGGCTGAATGAAGAGAAAACCGTAAATTTGTAGCCTATGGACAAGAACCCGCCAAAATTGAGCGTCTCAGCCTCAAGACGGGAAAACAATGGCAATGCTGCGGCGTTCGGGTGGTCTCTGAAAAAGACCGTGTCAAGCCGCAGCTGCACATTCTGAGGCAGAGATGAGAAGCGAAATGACGCACCAAACGAAATGACAGGTTGATGAATCTGTAGCTGCTCGGCGTAACCTCCCGAGTAAATACCTGGGCCCACTGCCAGCGAGGGTTTCCACTGCATAGAGTCGAGATCTTCGAAGAGTTTTTCGTTCTCTGCTTTGAACTTAATGCTGCGCATTTCTTGTGCATTGCCATCAACTACAAAGCGGTATTCATACTGGTTTTTTTTCAGAATGTCAATTGGCAGAGAAATCTGCCATCGGCCGGGCGCCGATTTCTCACTTTCGAGAGGCACTGGTCGCCAGGCAGTAAACTCGCCTTCGATTTCAACGCGCTCTGCCTTAACCCCGTGGTGAAATGTAAAAGGCAGCGAAGTCGATGCGAGTTGCTTTTCAGAAATCGCGAGAATTCGCTTTCTGTCGATAGTCTCTTCGCTGATGACTTCGAGCTGCTCCCGAATCACGATTTGTCGGGCATTTTCATCAACGATAAACGCGTGCCTCTGCGTTCCGTTCACGAGGTATATGAACTTGAGACCTATTTCATCTTTATAAAGAATGCGTAGAACTTCGTTTCGCGCTATTGTTTGCAGGCCACCCTTGTCTTTTCTGGATAATTCAATCTCACCCGAACGTTCAGATTTGATTCGCCCGAGGTACACTTTGCCCGATTTGACGAAGACGACGTCTGCACTTAATGCACCTGCAAACAGAATCACGCAAACGACGGCGCGCATCTTCATTTAATAAGGCGATTCTGACTGAATGTCGTCTTTTTTTATCTGCATGCTGCCTTCAACGGTGAATACAGAATAGATTTCGCCCCGCTTAACGACTGCACCGCGAATCTCGCGGCCGTTATAGAGCGAAATGCGGCTCAGCGAACCGTACTTCGCCCGAATTTCGGCTAGCGTCTTCGGTGATTTTTCGGGCAACGCTGAGAAGCTGACCGAGGTTCCGGCGATTTTGCAATCTTGCCCGACTGTCAGCGGATAATTTTTGTCAGGCATTTCGAGATCTGCCTTTCCCGATTCGAGCTTTAGCGTGATTTGAGCTGGCCTATCGGCTGAGACTGCGATCTTTAACTTGGTGCCCGTAATCTGAATTTTAGCGGGCGATGAAGAAAACAGCACCGTTCGCTTTTTGGCAGGGCTCAATTGCCGGGCGAATTCAACGTCATAGTCGCCTGCTGAAAGTATAAGTTTGATCTGGTCATCGCTGGCTTCGCATGCGAAGCTGCTTTTCTGAGCAGTTACAACTTTCATGCCAGCATTTTCCAGACAAGGGGTCTGCAATCTACCCATAAGCCAGACGGCGCCCAGCACAGTCGCGGCAACTGCAACCCCGCCGCTAAGCCAGTATACAGAAGTTTTGGCAAGCCACCCCGTTTGCAGCCGCATACCCTCGCTCAGCGCCTCGCTGGTTAAAGCCTTGGTATTCAGCTTCGATGCCGCCGCAAAATCAAAAACGCTGGCCGGCAGATTGCCGAGCCCATCGGTTTCAGGCGGCCGTTTCTTGTACACAGCCCTCAATTCTTCGAGTATTTTTGTATCGGGTGCCATGCGCCTATGCTCCATAAGACTCTCTTGGCTGCGGTTTTACCCAACTTTTTTCTGAGCGAAATTGCTGCTCGAGCCGGGCACTGACCGAAAGCAGCACGCGTGAAACAGCCGATTGAGAAGAACCCGTGGCCACGGCGATTTCTGCCTGACTAAAGTCGTGCAACACATACAAATAGAACATCGCCGCTTCATCTTCAGCGTAGTTTTCAGTTACAAAGCGCAATATTTCTTCAAATTCCATTCTAGCTGCATCGGCGGCCTCGTATGATGATTGCCTCTGGCGGCGCTCAAGCTCACCCAGCGATTGTTCTTCAAGTATGCGCTTTTTGCCCGTCGTGATGCAGTGATTGCGTGCAATGCTGAATAGCCACGCGCGCGGGTTCTTAATATGGCGCCGTTTTTCTGACAAATAGCGTATTGCCTTAAAAAAGACGTCGTGCGTGAAATCTTGTGCGAGATCGTCATGTGCCGTATAGCGCTTGATAAACCGGTATATTTCGGCGGCGTGGTTACGGTAAAGGCTTTCGAGTTCTTCGGGGGTCATAGAATCAGTGGTATGCGCCAATTGACCAGCCACCAATCGTCGGTCGTGCTGTCGCGCTGCGGTCATCGGTGATGCCAAAAGGCGAAACATTATAGAGATTTTCACCGATCGTCAGAGCGGCAGATGCTGCGTTCAAGCGGTAATCAGACGATGCTGGCGCCAAGAAGACACCCACAGCCGTCTGGTTGGTTGTACGGTTACCACTGACAACCGCCGTCGTGTGCGGGTCGAGCTCGGCGTCGAAAGTAAAATCTCCATTGTCGCTGATATTGTGCGTAACCGGGCCTGGATTATACTGGCGATAATAGTGCGAAGACCAATTACCGAGTACGATCAGGTTATGCCGCAGCAATGGGTTTGTACCGGTTACTGTTGAACTGTCAAGCAGCGCGATTGAATAGTTTGAAGGCTGGGCTTCGGCACGCATCAGGTTATTGCGAATCTCCCAGCAGCGATCGACCTGCGCCATGTTGATCGCTGCCTGGCCACCGCCACTGATATTGTTGCGCATGATAATCGTATTATTCACTGCATAGATGCGCCGGGCGCCCCCGCAACCGCCACCGGCGTTTGCCGCATTCGTCACGATGGCTTCGGCTGCATAGAGCGCGTAAGTGCCGATGATGACGTTATTGGCGATCAGAACCGTCTGGTTGCCATTTACCGAAGAATCCCATGGAGTACCATCGCTGAGAGCAATGCCGAGTGAATAACCCTTAATCGGTGCGTCGTTGCTGTTAGGGTCTGACGAATAGATCGTGTTGCCGATGATTCGCGCGTTGCTGTATTCGAGCCAGATTGCCCGGGTGAACTGGCCTGAGCTTGTATTGCCTCCGTAAACGGTAGAGTGTGATATATTAAGGTACGAAAATTTCATATAGATACCGACTTGATTCAGTGTACCTGCTAAGCCGTCGGCGGGCCTTACCGTCGAGTTCTCTACCGTCAGTTGGCTGGCGAAATGTGCATGGATACCAAAGTTGCTGCCGGTACCGGCAAGGCCGCCAATGAGCGTCGAGTTACTGATGGCGACATTGCCCGTCGAAATGAGCGCCACAGCTTTGGGTTCAAGGCCGCCACCACCCTGAACAGAGCTGTTCTTAATTTCGATATTGCTTGCGTTCTGAATCAGCACGCCGATTGTTTCGTTCAGGTTGTTGTTGACCGCAATTTCAAAACCGTCGATAGTTACATCTTGCACGCCGATAATCGATACCACAATCGTCGAACCGGTTGAGGCGCGTAACGTGCTCTTATAGAGTGCCGTGTCCTGCACCCAGGTAGTGCCACTGTAGCTTCCCGTGATTTTGATACCCGACAGCAGAGAAATTATCTCAGAATTGTAAGTTCCCTGTGCAACCCAAATTTCCCTGATTTTCGCAGGTTCGAACAAATTTTTGGTGGCTTGCGCGAGCAGAACAGCTTCGTTTATGCTCGTGAGCGGGTTGGTTCTGTTTCCAGAGTTTCCTGTAGCAGTAGCGTTCACGTCAACGAAGATCGTGTCGTTGTGCTCAACACGAAAGCGCGTAGCGCTCGCGAAGCTACCGTTGTCACCCCTGACTCGCCAGTAGAAATCTGAATTTTGGAGCACCCCAGCCAGCGCAGCATCTGCCTTATATTCAGGGGCGGCCGCAGATCTCTCTGCAATGATCGTCACGAAATTCGGGTCAGTGGCGATCTGCAGCGTGTATTCTGAAACGCCTGAGCGCATCGACCAGGCGAAAGTCAGGTTCGCGACCATAGCGGTTGTTAAGCGCTCATTCTGACGCGGTGCAATGAGGTCGGGGGCAGTCACATCGACTTTTCCGAATCGACCCGCAAGAAAATCTTCGCGGTTCAGTTGGTTGCAGCTAAATACAAAAAGAGGGATTGCGTAGAGCGGCAATAACCTCATATTTCATATGATAGCACCCATGCTTGCCGTGGCAAGTAAAAACTGACAACAGAATCCCTGTTTTTTCATTGCCAAAGGCAATGAAAAAACAAATTCAAAGCCATGCTCCACGTTCTCATCATTCAGGGT
>JAKQXK010000300.1 GCA_029561505.1 Spirochaetota bacterium
CGCAAGGGCGAGCGCGCCGCCAAAGAGCAGAAAAAAATAGGCAGGGTGAATGCGCGTCAGGCGCGCGAGCGATATACCGAGAAATCCGCCGGTGACGATTAGCAGAAATGAAATGACTGTCAGCAGCTGCGGTTCGGGCATTTGCCGGTTAACCCGCCTTGTCTTTTGGCGTGGCCTGTTTCTCTTGTATCGCCACGTAACGTTCGGCGATACGCTGCGCCATGTGGCGAACGCGCGCGATGTATGTTTGCCTTTCAGTCGGCGAAACCGCGCCGCGCGCGTGCAGCAGATTAAACGTGTGCGAACATTTCAACATATAGTCATATGCGGGAAAAACCAACGGTTCTTTTTCCCATGCGAGAATCGCCTTCGCCTCGGCCTCGTATTCGTCGAACCACTTAAAAAGTTTTGCGGTGTCGGCGACTTCGAAGTTGTAATGCGAATATTCCCATTCGGTTTGCTTGTGAATGTCACCGTATTTCATGTCTTTGTTCCAGCTGATGTCGTAGATCGTTTCGACACCCTGCAGATACATCGCGAGGCGCTCAAGGCCATACGTGTATTCAACCGACACGGGTTTTAGCGGCAATGAACCGCATTGCTGAAAGTAAGTGAACTGCGTGACTTCCATGCCGTTCAGCCAGACCTCCCACCCCAAACCCGACGCACCGAGCGTCGGTGATTCCCAGTCGTCTTGCACGAAACGGATGTCGTGTTCTTCGAGTTTAAAGCCGAGCGCCCGCAGGCTGCCCAGATAGACATCTTGCGCATCGGCCGGTGAAGGTTTCATGATCACCTGATACTGGTAATAGTGTTGCCCGCGATTAGGATTTTCCCCGTAACGGCCGTCGGTCGGTCGGCGAGACGGCTCGACATATGCCACGCGCCATGGCTTGGGGCCCAAGACCCGCAGAAACGTGTGCGGGTTAAATGTGCCGGCACCGACCTCCATGTCGATACCCTGCGCGATCACGCAGCCCTGGTCGGCCCAGTATTTGTTTAGGGTGGCAATGATGTCCTGAAAATACATGGGGTAGATTTACCACGGCGATACAGCGCGTCACGCGGTATGGTGGTCACTTCTTCTTATACCGATCTGTCGCCTCGATGAGCGCCGAGCGTATGCCCGGCTCAAACGCCGCATGGCCCGACGCCGGTACGATCGTCAGGCGCGCGCGCGGCATCTTCTCTTTCAGATCGAATGCGTTCTTGACCGGGCAGACGATGTCATACCGCCCGTGAATGATCTCGGCTGAAATATTCTGCAGTTTGTGAGCGTTGTTCAGCAGGTAGTTGTCTTCGGGAAAAAAGCAGTTGTGCATGAAGTAATGGCATTCGATGCGCGCGAGCGAGACGGCGATTTCGCCGAACTCGTGGTGCACGGCCTTGCTGGGCTCAAGACAGATGGTCGCGCCCTCCCACTGGCTCCAGGCGCGCGCGGCTTCGAGGCGCACTTTTTTGTCGGGCGAAGTGAGCCGGCGATAGAACGCCGACAGCATATCGTGGCGTTCGTTTTCGGGAATCACCTTCACATAGTCTTTCCAGAAATCGGGAAAAATCTGGTGCGCGCCATACTGGTAGAACCAGAGAATCTCTTCGTGGCGGCAGAGAAAAATGCCGCGCACGATCAGGTGCAAAATACGCTCGGGGTGGCTGATCGCGTAGGCGAGCGCGAGCGTGCTGCCCCACGAGCCGCCGAATACCAGCCACTTCGAAACTTTGAGCTTTGCGCGTATCGCCTCGATGTCTGAGATTAAGTCCCAGATCGTATTTTCGCGCAGCTCAGCATAAGGTTTACTTTTGCCCGCACCGCGCTGGTCGAACAGAATGATGCGGTATTTTTCAGGGTTGAAGAACCGGCGGTGGTTGGGCGACAGACCCGCTCCCGGGCCGCCATGCAAGAAGAGGGCGGGTATCCCTTTCGGGTTGCCGCACTCTTCGACGTAGAGCGTGTGCAAATCTGACACCTTGAGGCTGTATTTCTTGACGTGCGAAATTTCAGGATATAGTTCTCTCATGTCTGTTTCACCTTTATTGTAAACTTGCGGGCAGTTCTTCGCCGTGAATCGCGGCGTAGATTCTGTTTATCCCGTCGATATAAAGCGCAGGGCCGGGCTGCAGAATTTCAGCAGACTCAATCTCAAAGAGTTTCTTGTTCACAACTGCCGAAACTTTTGTCAGCTCTCTCTGGCTGCGTATCCATTCGAAATCCACCGGTTTACCGCACCACGACCCAATGATAACCTCGGGGTTGTGCTTCTTCACCGCGGCGAGCGTGACGATGCGGTCTTTCGCCATCGCCGCAGCATGTCGGGCAAAAATATTTTCACCGCCGCAGATTTCGATGAGTTCTGAAACCCAGCCTATCGCGCTGATAACGGGTTCGTCCCATTCTTGAAAAAACACGCGCGGCCGTTTGCGACCAGCTGCCAGGCGGTGAATGCCCGCGACTTTGCGTTGCCAGTCAGCGATGAGTTTTTCTGCCAGAGCCTCTTTGCCCACGAGCCGCGCCACCATCATGAGCGTGGCGTCAATCTCTGCGAGCGAGCGCTGGTTGGTCGTGAGAACGGTTAATCCTTCTTTTATTAGCTTCGCCGTCAGGTCTGCTTGAATGTCAGAAAAGCCGATCACCAGATCGGGTTTAAGCCCCTTGATTTTGCGGATATTCCCTGTTAAGAAAGCGCTGACTTTTGGTTTCTCTTTGGCCGCACGTGCGGGGCGCACAGTATACGCGCTGATGCCAACGATGCGCCGCTCTTCGCCCAAAAGATAGAGCCATTCGCAGGTTTCTTCGGTTAGGCAGACAATGCGTTCAGGACTTGCCATAAAGAATTTCGAGCGCGAGTGAACGCGCAAACTCAACGCGCTTCGATTCGTCAGTTATCGCCAGAATTTTTCTGGCAAAGTCGGCATGGCCGGTGCCGCCGAGCGCCTGCACCATGTTGGCGACGATCGGCATACGGTGTGTGGGCACGGTAAAATCCCTGAAACCGAGACTCACGAGATAAGCAAGCGCCCAGGGTTCGCCCGCAACTTCACCGCAGATTGTTAACGGTCGCCTCGTCGCCAGCGCCTTGAGTGTTTTGGCGAGAGTGGCGAATGCGTCGCCCACAAGGGCGCGGTGCAGCGCCCCGGCATTTTCACGCCGTTCAGAAGCGAGCGAACTCAATAGGTCAGAAGTGCCGACATAAAAGAAATCAACTTCATTCACCCAACGGTTTGCCGCGAGCACACCCGCGGCATTTTCGAGCATTGCGCCCAGTCTGAGCTTAACCGGTCTTTTGCCTGCAGTTAGCTCGGCGATCTGAGTTTTGACCGCAGTTATTTCGTAACGCTCAGACACAAATGGCAAAAGTATGTTAACCTGCGATTGTGTTTCCCGCGCCGCGCGCATCAGCGCACCGAGCTGATTCGCCAGCACCTTCGGTTCGTGCAGCAAAAAGCGGATGCCGCGCAGCTCGCGGTTAGCATCGATTGCGGCGCTGTTCAGAAAATTCTTGTCATCAGAAAAATCGAATAACCGATAGGTGACGTCGAGCTGCGGAAAATCACGCATCACGTGTTCATATTGCTTTTGCAGAGCGCGCAGCGAAGGCATTTCGCGCGCTTCGCTCACCTGGTATTCAGTACGATATAGGCCAATGCGCTGCTTTGCCACAGGCGCGCGTTGCAATTCGTTCATAAAATGCAGCGTACCCGAAAATTGTACATTGACGCCGGCCCCCAATTTCGCCGTGATTGACCATTTCTGCGCACCGTCGTCGGGTACGCTCTCAACAAATCGCGCGCTACGTTTCGGGTTGAGTACAATGTAACCGATATCGGCATCGAGCAGCAGTGAGACCGGTTTCTTCAGCCGAAAGAAGCGCGCGTCGCTGACCGAAACGCACGGAATGCGCATTGCCCGCAGCATCACGAGTTCATGCGCTGTATCGCTCGTTTCGCCGATGATTATACCGCGTGCTCCGGCGCGTTTCAGCGCGAGCACTTCGCTGACCGTCAGTTTCGGGGCCGCGACTATCGTAACGCCTTCGGGCAGCTTCATCTCTTGTTGCAGCCCGAGAAAAAACTGAATGCGGCGCTTCATGTCGCTCATGTCTTTCAGAAAGTGGCGATTCTGGGGTTTGCCGTCAAACCGGGATGGCGCCGCCTCAAAGCTGAACTGGCGCGAAATCATCGTAATCACGGCGCCGAGCGCCGCAGCCGCGGTAGCACTGGTATTAAAGATGCGGTTCTTGATCTCGCCCAGAAAATAGGGGTCTTCAAGCGTCATCAGGTGAGACTCGAGTACGTCGATCGCATCGTCGATGGCGAAGATCTCACCGGGGTTGCGCTTGCGGCGGTCGAGCATCATCTTTTTTTCACCCGCGAGCTGCAGCTGCGCCGAGCGCAGCGCGCTCTTGAACGTGCGGTATTCGCTGCGGGGGTTAACGTCTTGCCGGTCGTCGGCCACGAAGCGCTCGCGTCTGAACTCCGCGGCTATGCCGCGAATTCTGCCGGGAAAAATGCTTTTGGCCCTGATATGTCGCATTCGTTGAACGTTTTTAGGCCCCGGAAATTGCCACCGGGCCGTGAATCTGCTCAGACTGCGTTTTCACCGGTAACGTACACCAGAAAACGCGTGCGGCGCGTGCAAGATTGCCCCGTCAGCGACACCTCATTCTGAGGCATGGCAGAAAATCACCTAAAAAAGAGACATATTATTACCGATATTTGAGCTATGCCACGGGTGGGTAAGTCTGTTCTTTTGTTGCTGTTGGTCGGCCTTGCGGCCGCCGACGCCGCCTCATGGCGCAACAACAAGGTCGACCACCACGGCAACGCGACCGAAAACTTCAGCGCGAGCGGGCTGAAGCTTTATGTCACTGCGCAACGTCTGCGGTTTGCCCGCAACGACGAGGTGGCCTTTCAGGCTTCGCTGGTCAACGAGGGGGCATATCCCGTAACGGTATACCTGCATGAGAATCCATTGAAAAACTTCACGATCATTGCACGCGACGCAGACGGGCGATCGCTCAATGTTAAAGAAGAAATGTATTTTCAAGGCTCAAAAGATTACCGCGACCCGCACCACACCCGCTACACGGGCGAAATGTACCCGATGCGCAAGCTGATTCTGCACGCCGGCGAAAAGTACGAAAAGCGCATCCGTCTGGCCGATTATGTCGACTTCAACTCATTCTCAGAAAAAGTGCGCGACCTGCACGTGACGGCGCATTTTTATCCGAACCCGGTGCAGGCAGAACGCTATTTTCTGGCTTCTTCAACGTCGCTGAACCTCATCTATGACCAGACGCGCGAGGTGCCCAAAGAGCGCGATAATCTGAACGACGCATCGACAGAAACGCTGAAGGTCAGTGCACGCGAAATTGTTTATCTGATGCTTTCGGCCGAATACACGCGCGACTGGTCGCAATATTTTAAGTACCTGTCGCTGCGCGACATTGTGCGCGACTACCCTGAATTCATGCGCCTCTATGCGCAAGATTCTACCGAGTTGCAGACCAGAGCCTTGGCGGAGTTCAGAAAGTACCTGAGCGGGCGCGGCTATCACAAATTGATACGGTTTCGCGTACTCGCGGGCGAAAGCCGTGAAACCGCCGACACTGCGCAGGTTAGGGTTCGCGCAAGGCGCGACGTCGAAGGTTTTGAGCGGGAATATCTGACTACATATTATTTGACGAAGCGCGATGCCTTATGGCAAATCACAGGCGTTGAGTCACGGCTGGCGGATTGATTTTGATCGCAGGGAAAAATTACGGCGTTTGTAAGGAACCACTATGACTGATATCTTATCACAAGACGAAATAGACCAGTTACTCTCGGCGATTTCGTCGGGCGATGCTCAGCAAGAAGACTTTTCTGCAACGCAGGCAGAGCAGAAAAAAGTAAAAATTTACGACTTCAAGCGACCTGACAAATTCTCGAAAGACCAGATTCGTACAGTTCAAATGATGCACGAAACGTTCGCGCGTCTGACGACGACAGCTCTTTCGGCGAAACTGCGCGCGATGGTGTCAGTGCACGTTCAGTCGGTTGACCAGCTGACGTATGAAGAATTTATCCGCTCGATACCCAACCCAACGACCCTGTCGCTTATCAACATGGACCCACTTAAAGGTTCGGCGATTCTTGAGGTCGACCCATCGATCACATTTACCATTATCGACCGTCTTTTTGGCGGGGCGGGTGAACACGCAAAACTCACGCGCGAACTCACCGACATCGAAATGTCGGTCGTTGAAGGTATTATCGTTCATATTCTTGGCAACCTGCGTGAAGCATGGTCGACGGTTATTGACCTAAGGCCACGTCTGGGTACGATAGAAACCAACCCGCAGTTCGCGCAGATCGTTCCACCAAATGAAATGGTGATGCTGATTACGCTCGAAACAAAGATCGGCGAATCTGAAGGTATGATGAATCTTTGTATTCCCTATATTACGATCGAGCCGATTATTCAGAAACTCTCGGCGCAATACTGGTTCTCATCGATTCGTCGTGGTGAAAGTGAAGTCAACCGCACGATGATTCAGAGCCGCCTCGATAATGTACAGGTTCAGATTTCGGTTGAGATCGGCACCGTTAGCCTTGGCTTCAAAGACATCATGAACCTTAAGGTTGGCAATATCATCAAGATGCCAAAAACGACGGTGCGCGAAGAATTCACGTTCAAGGTAGAAGAGCGTGCTAAATTCAAGTGCCGCCCGGGACGCATAGGCTCTCGTTTGGCGGTGCAGATCGGCGAACCAGTCGTCGATATACCAGACGAACTGCTGATCGGTAACCGCAGCGAAGAAGAGGCATAAGCACGCCCAGAGCCCGGCTTCGCAGGGGCGCAGCCGGGTTGCGGTAAAGGGCCCTTATTGCCGCGTCAGCGTCTCGCGGCCTTTGCCGCCGGGGCCCCATTTACCTTTCAATACAGCCCCATCGTCTTTAACTTTATAAACAACCGGGTCAGGTTCACCCCAGTCGACAGTGAGTGTATCGCCCGAGAGTGTGCCGGTACCTGAATACTGGCTTTCACCGATGGTCCAGTTGAAGGTATAACCCGAGTTCGCATCGCCAGAAATCACAACGGTTCCCTGGTACCGGCCGCTGCCATTGGGGTTCTTGCCTTCGCACGTATACGTGCCGCCAATGCCGTCTGCATAGAGCGACGCCACAGGTGCTAGAAATGCGCAGAGCGCTATAAGCATCATTTTTTTCATAGTCGGATATCCTCCTGAAACGAGGGCAGGCCGCTGTTGCGTCTCTGCCTCAGCGGGGGTCTGCCGCGGCCGCGTTGAAAAGTCAATCCACTTCGTATAAAAGAGTTTTCGCGCTGTTTCAAACACTTAGTTTCAGCTCGCGTGAGCAAGCCCGAACCCGAAACACTGACAACCCCGAAGGCGCCGTCGAAACAATTTTATATTGAAACTTATGGCTGCCAGATGAACGAATATGATTCGCTGCTGGCGGGCAAAATACTTGAGTCGAATGCCACGCAGACACCCAACGCGGCAGAGGCAGACATAATTCTGCTGAACACCTGCGCGATTCGTGAAAACGCGCACCAAAAAGTCTATAACCGTCTCAGAGAGCTGAGCCGCTTTCATAAAGCAGGGGCGAAGGTTGGTATTCTTGGCTGTATGGCGCAGAACCTGCGCGAAGATCTGCTCTACGAAAATCTGCCTGTTGACTTCATCATGGGGCCCGATGCGCTTCGTAACCTCGCAACGCTTGTCGACTCACCCACGGCCGATGCCGGCCGCAGCTTCTTGAACCTTTCGCGCGTCGAAACCTACGACGATATCGTGCCGACGTTTGAGCACCACATGCGCTACCGCGAGAGCAAGGTCACCGCGTCGGTCACGATTCAGCGTGGGTGTGACAATTTCTGCGCATTCTGCGTGGTGCCTTATACGCGTGGCCGCGAACGTTCACGCCCCATCGACAGTATCGTCGCCGAAGTGCAGTCGCTTGCCGACAGCGGAGTCAAAACCGTCATTTTACTCGGGCAGAACGTAAACTCTTACCACCATGAGAAGGCACGGTTTATCGACCTCATTGAAGCTCTGCTCGCTCGCACGACGATACCGCGAATTTATTTTACATCGCCGCACCCAAAAGATTTTCCCGTTGAACTTTTCGACCTGATGGCGTCAGAACCCCGGTTCTGCAACCAGGTGCATATGCCGCTGCAGGCCGGGGCCAACAAGACGCTCAAGCGCATGAAGCGCAATTATACGCGCGAAGAGTTTCTTGAAATAGTAGAGCGGGTTCGCGCCCGCGTGCCCGACGTTGCGCTCAGCACCGATGTGATCGTCGGTTTTCCGGGTGAAAGCGATGCCGATTTCGAAGAGACGCTTGAAGTGATGCGCAAGGCGGATTTCGACGCCGCCTTTATGTTTGCCTATTCAGAACGCAAGGGAACAATCGCACAACGGCTCTACCCCGACGACGTACCCGAGGCCGTCAAGAAAGAGCGTCTGGCACGCATGATCGACCTGCAGCTCAAAAGATCGCACACCAACAATCTGCGTTATGTCGGGCAGAAGGTCGAGGTGATGGCCGAGCAGCCCTCGCGACGCAATGCAGCCGAATGGATAGGCCGGCTGCGCAATGGCCGCAGGGTTGTTTTTCTGCCGCGTTCCGTAACACCTGAATTGCCGGGTTCGCTCGTAGGGCTCGAAATAACGGGTGCGTCGAGCCAGGTGCTGCACGGCAAAGAAATTTATGAGTGATGAAATTCTGCGGTTTGAGAATGTCTGGTACGGAAACGATCTGGTACAAGACCATGTCGACGATATAACCTTCTCGCTTGCCCGGGGTGAAGGGCTCGTCATTTCAGGGCCCGAAGGCAGCGGTAAGAACCAGATAATGGGCCTTATCATGGCAAAATATCTGCCACGCGCCGGCCAGATCTACCACGAGGGCGCGAACCTGCGGCTGCAACAAGATGAAGATATCGAGCGTCTGCGGTTTTCGATTGGGTATGTCACGCAAACCGCCGGGCTCATCAATAACCTTTCAGTGCTTGAAAATATTATTCTGCCGTTGCGATACCACACCGACATGAAAGACGACGCGCTTTTTGCGGCGGCCGAATTCTGGATAGACAGGTACGAACTGCGCCATAAAATCAAGGCCCGCCCGGTCGCGCTGTCTGATTCAGAGACGATTCGCACTGCGCTCATACGGGCCCTCATTGTCGAGCCGCGCGTGCTCTTGCTCGATATGGTCTTTGATGGGCTGTGCCCGCTCGCATCGCGGCGCATTCTTGAGCTGGTATTTGAAGACATTCAGGCCCGGCAGATTGCGCATATTATTTCGACGTATTATCCCCGGGTTTTCGAGTCGCGCGACCTGAAGTTCATGCTGCTTTACAGGGGAGAGGTTGTGTTTGACGGCAAAATTGCCGATCTTAATACTGCAGATAATGTTTTTCTGGCCCAGTACCGCAACTTTGCCACCAAAGGTGCGATGCAGGCCTTTAACGGGGCTGTATGAAGTTTGAGCGCAATGACATTTTTACGGGCCTTTTTGTACTGGTCGGCACAGTTTTCGGCCTGTCTGTTTTGCTGTTCATTGCTGGTTATAACCTGCTCGACGACCGCACCGAATACTGGGTGAGGTTCGAAAAACTGGCAGGCGTAAAAAAAGGCACCCAGATCAAGATCAAAAACTACACGATCGGCGAAGTTAAAGAGGTGCTGCCGATCTATGGCACCGACCTGCAGTTTAAGGCGCGCGTGCTCATCAATAAAGAGTTCAAGATATTTCAGGGCACCAAAATCAATATTACAAACCAGAACGTCATCGGCGATGCGGTGCTCGATATTCTGCCCTCGCTTTCAAAAAAATATGTGTTAAAGCGCGACGATACGCTTTTTGCGACAAACATTGTGAACCTCGAGCAAATGGTGGCGCAGATTTCAAACCTTGTTGGCACGATAAACAGGCTCGTCGAAACCTTTGCGGCGCTCGCCGGTGACAACAAGAACGATGTCAAGCTGCTGCTGACGAACCTTAATGGCTCCATAGCGCGCGTCAACGGCCTGCTCGATTCATCACAGGGTGAAATCGTCGCCATAATGCGCAACATTCGCAGCACGTCGGGCACGCTCGACAAATTCACCAAAGAACTTGCTGAAAACCCGTGGAAGGTGCTCGACAAACGCCCCGCCTCAGGCCCGCCGGCCGATTCTGCCGCGTTGCCCTGACAGACGCGCTGCAACCTGATTGTGGCCGCTCTGCAATTTGCCGCCGACGAATCGGCAACCTTCGGTCTGAACATATGGCGCAGCGATGCGGGGTGTGACTTCGAAACTCTGCTCGCAGCGATCCCGGCACCTGATATCGTCGTTATTCG
>JAKQXK010000173.1 GCA_029561505.1 Spirochaetota bacterium
TCTCTAACAGCAGCGAGCCAATCTGGTTACCCGTCAAAAAATGATAACCGTTTGTGGTCTTAATCATGCACCCCACGCGATCAGCATCAGGGTCGGTCGCAATCAGCAGATCAGGGGCCTGCCCTGCGACGGAGTCTCCGCTTGCGGAGCCTGTCGAAGGGTCGGCTGCAGCATTCGCCGACGCCAGCAGGCGTTCAAACGCAGCCGGCTCTTCTGGGTTCGGCGACTTCACAGTGGGAAAATTGCCGTCGGGTTCTGCCTGCTCAGCCAGAACGCTGAAACTGTTATAGCCGAGTTCGTGAAACGCCCGGTTAAAGAGCCAGCCACCCGTGCCGTGAAGCGGCGAATACAGAATGCGCGCGTGTTTTGGTTTCGCCTGGTAAAAAACCTCTTTTTTTAGACGCGCCATGTATGCCGCGTAAATATCCTCTTCCATCAGATCCTCAGCGGCAATGGGGGCTTCGGCGAGCGCATGCAGATTTGCAGGCAGCGTTTTAGATTCGACCGCCAGATAGAGTTTCTGAATGTCTTTGTCGACGGGCGAAATAATTTGCCCGCCGTCGGCGCCGTAAGCCTTATAGCCGTTGTATTGCGGCGGGTTGTGCGACGCCGTCAGAATCACTCCACAATCGGCGCCCAGCTCGCGCACGGCAAATGACAAGAGTGGCGTCGGCGTCGGACGCCTAAAAACTTTAACGCGCATGCCAGCTCCCTTGAGAATATGATAGCTGAGCCGGCTGAATTGCGGCGATGTCAGGCGCGAGTCATAGCCCATCGCGAGCAGCGGGCTCGCTTTGGTTTTTTTGAAGTATTCTGCAACCGCAAGGTTCAGGCGCGCCACATTTTGCAGGTTGAGCCGGTTTGTGCCAAGGCCGGTTACCGCGCGCATGCCACCGGTACCAAACGCGAGTTCGCCGTCAAAAGCACGGTCGGCGATGAGTCTGGTCTTATTTGACTCGAGCTCTGATTTTTCGCTGGCACTGAGCGGAGCCTCAAGAAATTTCTGGTAATATTGCTCGGGTGTAAAAGACATCCTTCAACCTGCGCAGCAAATTTGCGTTGTAAAGCAGAATCAGCATACATATGTGAAACGCAGCGCGTTTCGTGTATGTATGCATTCAGTGAAATAAAACAGGTACACCTTGAAGTCACGGAACGCTGCAATGCGGCGTGCCCGCAATGCCCGCGCCGTATCGATGGGGGGGCGATGAACCCAAAGGTTACGGGAGCCGAACTCTCGCTGGGTGAAATCCGCCGCATCATGCCGGTTGATTTTGTGCGGCAACTCAAAAAGGTATATCTCTGCGGCAACTATGGCGACCCGGCGGCGGCGGCTGAAACACTGGAAATTGTCCGCTATCTGCGCGACGCTTCGCCGCGGCTGCGCATTGGCATCCATTCGAACGGGAGCCTCAGAAACGAAGACTGGTGGCGCGACCTTGCGCGGGCAATCGGTGAAAACGGTTATGCCCGTTTTGCTATCGACGGGCTCGAAGACACAAACCATATCTACCGTCGCAAC
>JAKQXK010000188.1 GCA_029561505.1 Spirochaetota bacterium
TCTCGTTGGTGTTCAGCTTGATCCAGCCCGGTTCGTTGACCTGCTCACCGGGAGCATAGTGAGCGGCGCCGCGCGTGACGGTGTTTAAAAAACTGCGGTTAGACTCTGCCATAATTAAAGCGATACGCGCCTGAGACCCATCATTTTCAGCAGCTTCTCGAGATCGTCGGGTGAGAAAAAATCGATCGTGATGCTGCCGCTCTTTTTCTGAGGGTTATAGTTGATACGAGTGCGCATGCCGGTATGCTCTTCGACCTTTTGCGCTACCGCGCGAATATTGGCATCAGACTTTTTGCCCTTGGCACTTTTTTTGTCTTCTTTAGGATTGCTCAGCGCACGCGCACGCGCTTCAATCGCGCGTGCATTTAACCCGTTTTCTGTAATTTCGCGAAAGAGCTTCATCTGCAGCTCTGCATTCTTTATCGCCAACAGCGGACGCGCCTGCCCTTCGGTGAGTCTGCCGTCGGCAATCGCCGCCTGTACGTGTTCTGGTAAACCCAACAGACGCAGACGATTGGCGATCGTCGCACGGTTTTTGCCGACCTGAGCCGCGAGGTCTTCTTGCGTCATCGAATAATCGGCAATCAGCGACTTATATACGCTCGCTTCTTCAATTGGGTCAAGCTGCTCACGCTGAATATTTTCAATAAGCGAAACTTCGAGCGTTTTTTTGCGGTCGAATTCTTTGACAATGCAGGGTGCCTTCGGGTAACCCAGGCTCATCAGCGAACGCAGACGGCGCTCACCCGAGATGACGATATAGATGTCGCCCTGCTTCTGCACGAGTATCGGCTGCAAGAGACCATGTTGCTTGATGGTCTGCGCCAACTCGTCAATAGCAGTGCGGTCAAATTTCTTGCGTGGGTTTTCGGGGTTGGGCTTAATCTTCGAAATTTCAATTTCTTGAACGCGCTCGCCGGCTTCGGGCACAGCCGAACTGTCGAGCAGGTTTGAAAGCCCCCGCCCGAGTACTTTGCCCTGCTGCTTGCTCACGCGACCACCTTCTGCCGGCTCAAAAGATCTTTCGCAAGAGTTTTGTACGCAATCGCCCCGGTCGACTGCGGGTCGTAAACGCTGATGGGCTGGCCAAATGAGGGCGCTTCTGACAGCTTCACATTGCGGGGAATTATCACGTCATAAACCTGCTTCTTAAAGTGTTCGCGCACGTCTTGCACCACCTGCGAGGCAAGCCGTGTGCGCGCGTCGAACATCGTCAACAGCACACCTTCGATCTGCAAAGAGGTATTGAGCTTTGAGCGCACGAGGTTAATGATGCGCAAGAGCTGCGTCAAACCTTCTAGGGCAAAATATTCGCACTGCAATGGTATCAGAACAGAATCTGCGGCCGTCAATGCGTTGATGGTGAGAATGCCGAGACTCGGCGGACAGTCTATCAGCACAAAATCATACTCGTCGGCAATTGTCTTCAGACGGTCTTTTAGAACGAAATCCCGGTTGTTGTCATCGCGCACGTCGATCTCAAAGCCCGAAAGGTCGATGTTTGCCGGAATAATTTTCAGATTTGGCTGGTTTGTCGCCTGCGCGGGCGATGTGGGGTCTGTGCCAATCAACCAGTGGTAGATGGTGTTTTTCGCTTCTGAAATATTGAGGCCCAGGCCGCTGCCGGCATTACCCTGCGGGTCGATATCTATAATGAGTACGCGCTGCCCCTCGCTCGCCAGATAAGCGCCGAGGTTAATTGTCGTCGTCGTTTTACCGACGCCGCCCTTCTGATTGGCAAGCGCAACAACTTTCATTATGATTCCGTATCAACGAGCGTGTCTGCAGAGATTTTTTTCCAAGATCGTGGGTATGGTTTTATGGCAGGCTTCACGAGG
>JAKQXK010000191.1 GCA_029561505.1 Spirochaetota bacterium
TCGATCAGAAGCTGCGCGCGCAACGATTGTGCGTCGGCATTGTTGCGCCTGAGTTTTTCGGCCTGGGTAAGACAGGCCTCCATGCCGGGAGCATTACGCAGCGTATATTCGACGCGCGCACACAGAATGAACGCCGCCTCATTTTGTTTTTCTAGCGTCAGCGCCTTTGCCAGCAACTGTGAAGCCAGTTTTGGTTGTTGCGCCTGGTGCGCAAGACGCGCCATCAGCAGCAGCGACGGCACATGGTTGCCGTTCTTGCGCAACGCCTCGCGCACCATATCGGTCGCCTTGAGGGTGTCGCCGGTTTTTTCGAGGCCAATGGCCTGGTCATAGAAATACTGCGCAGACTGGTCTGCGGCAGCGAGCGAAATGAATGCTACGACCGCTGCGAAAAGCCAGATCTTTTGTGGGCATAGTCTCATGGAATAAAATACCCGCTCAGGTCAAGGCCACGGCGTTCACGAAAGCGCGCGCTCACCCGCAGATCGACGTACTGCCCCCGCATTTGTTTTCGTGCAAAACTCTGGTATGTCAGTGCATAGCGTACTTCTTTTTGGCCGCGCAGCTGGGCGTCGATATTCGCATCGATTTCGAGAGCGCGATGGTACTTTCCGCCTGTACGTTTGGCGAGATCTTGCAGAGCCTCGCGCGCCCCGGCCACGGCGGTCAATTGAGGGTGTTCAAACGACACCACGTGTACGGGAATATGATTTGCCCGCGCATAATCGACAATGCGTTCTTTGCTGAATGGCGTGAGCGCGTCGTCTTCAGCAGCTCCGTCGGTTAAATAGATTACCGCCCGTTTGCCTTCGCGCGAGATCAGTTCACCGACACCGTCGTACAGAGCGCTGCTCATCGAACCTATAGTGGTGTCGCTCAGGTTACTTTCGTTAAGCGACAATTTTACCGACTGAAGTATTTTCAGTCTCGACGCAATAAAATCTGATTCGGTACGCACATCGCTGCCGTGGCTCATCACCCGGTACCGGTCTTTTTCGCGTATTCGCGTGAGCAGATGGTCGAGCACCCACGGAATCTGCGTCTCATATTCGCCCATGCGCCTTGAACGCGAGAGCACGATAACGACCTGGAGTATCTGATCAAACTGCCCGAGATACTGCGTACCAAGATTACCTACACTCGCATCGTTTTCAAAAATTTTGAAATCTTCGGGGCGAAGCTCGGTCAGGTATTGTGGCAAAGCCGATTTGCCTTGCGCATACGGTGAGGCCGACACTGTCACATAGACGCCGAGCGACGGAAACTTTGCTGCATTAATCTTTTCAACCTGCAGATAGAGCTGGCCGAATTTTTCACTGGCCGGCGCGAACTGCACAACCTCGCTCGAGCCATAGTCCGCCACGTAAAGATTGCGAAACGCATCGAATGTCGCGGCATAGGGCCTCGCGAAGGTGACAAATTTTCCCGCCGGGCTGCTGTACCCGGTCGTTTTGCGCACAATGAGGCCAGAGGTATTCATGAACAAAATGCCCGAGCTTTCGTCGGCAATCGCAAAAAGCTGCTGGTCTTCGTCCCACGTGATGTGGCGTGGCTTCTTGAATTCAGGGGGAGAGAATTCTTTCACGACATTGCCGTACCGGTCGAGCTCTGTGACCCGACCCGCCCCCGATTCGGTCAGCCAGATTGAATTCTCATCGCACCAGAGACCAAACGGTGTCTGCATCGCATCGGAGTCTTCTGGGCGTGAAATTGTCGAAATAAACTTACCACTCTCATCGATGCGTTGCAGTCGGTTGTTACCAGAGTCGGCAACGATAAATTCACCGGCGCGGTGGCAGATACCTGCAGGTGCCCTGAACTGCAATTCGGCTTCACCTGTACTGCCGACAGCCGCCGGATTAAACAAGTAAGAGAGGTAGCGCTGTGAATTTTTGTCGAGGCGGTGTATCTTGTCGTCTCGAAAGTCCGTTATCCAGATTTCGCTGTCGCTCTGCGCAAACGCCATCGGATAATTGAGCCGGCCCGAAACCCGATGGCGGTTTTCAACCGGATCACCCTGTGCTGAATAAGACACCATGTTGCCGATTTCGAAGTTGCCAAGCGACAGCACGGCCATCTGGTCAGACTGCAGCGTACCGATGAATGTCGGCCTGTTATAACGATAGCCCTGCGAACGCGGCACGACGCGCAGAAATTCGGTAGAGCCGTCGCCCTGCGGCGCCTCGCCCAGGTTCAAAGCCTCGAGGCGATTGCGCAGAGTCATGTCGTGTGGCATTGCGCGCGCGAGCGTTTCGAGCTCCTCAATGGCTTCAGATGTCTGGCCCGACATGTAGTATGCCTGCGCCAGAAACCGCCGCGCCCAGTGAAATTGCGGGTTAATCAGCAGCGCTTGTGAGAACTTCTCAATGGCGGCATCGTATTTGCGATCCTGGTAGAGCAGCCACGCTTTCTGGAATTCTTCTTCGGCAAGATTCTGGCGGGTCCCGAGTGTGGGATAAAATACCGCGTAGCCTACCCCGGCTGTCAGTACAATTGCGAGCACGATCAGCAAACTGCGGTAACGGAGTAACAGCGACCTGCGTTCGCGCATCGCCGGCAAAACGCTCGAGCGAATGACCGCCGGTGAAGGGCGTTTCATGCCAGCATTTTCGGTGCTTTGGCGAACCCCTTGTGGTGTGACGCTTCTAGCGTCTCCGATTTCGGTGCTGCGTCGAACCATGAAAGATGCGACATAATACGGCATTATCTGCCATGCGTCAAGTGTTATAAAAAGCGATCGCTCAAAGACGCCGTCGGCGCTTAAGTTTTGGTTTTTGCGTTTCTCGCTTCAGAAGTTTTGGTTGAACGACGTCGAGCACACTTTCGGCTGTGGCTTCTTCGATGCCGACAATTTTCTGGCCATCGATCAGGCGTTGCGGGCGCCGCTTAAAGGCAATTACCGACCAGCGTGCCAAAGCTGCGGCCGCGGCAAAAAGCAAGAGATTGTGCCCAAGCGTCTGCCACGATGGCGTCGCAGAACGGCTCTGGGCATCACCCCCAAAATATTGCAGCGCAATCACTGCATAAAGGGCGAAAAGAAAGACATAGATGACCACGTCTTTCATTTCAACCCCCTGAACTCAGCCCGGCTATCAGAAGCCAGGAATTTTCGGCATATTCTTCTTCAGTTCTTCTTGTGCCTTGCGCTTGGCTTCTTCTTCGGCGGCCTTTCTCGCCGCGTCGGCTTTCGCCTTTGCTTCGCCAACGGCTTTGTCTTTGGCGGCGTTCAGCTGACCGGTAATCGCACCTGTCAGATTGCCTGTGCCTTTCTTGATTTCATTCGAAATCATGTCTTTGAGGCTTGGAAATTCAGGACGTACCACCTTCACGTTGGGCGAAGAAATGCTACCGCTCGAATCGACCCCAAAGGTAATGAGGCCATTTTTCATCGCGGGTGCGAGTACCTGAGCACGAATTTTTTCCGGAGCGAGCCCACCGGCAACGGCGCTGCGCGCCGGCTCGGGCACCTGTGCGAGCGCAGGAGTCACCGCCGCCCCGATTGTCTTATCGAGGTCAGATTCGACAGTTTTCGTATGCTGCGCCGCGAGCGAGAGATCACCCCGCATTTTATGATCGAGCGTCTTGACGTTCACGTAGTCTTCTGCCGTCAGACGAAATTCAAAGTCTTTCGTGATGAGTGCAGGCGGTTCTTTGATGCGCACGACACCACCACCGTAGGTGATTGTCGCGTAAGCATCGCGTGACAGCGTCTGCGTTTCACTGAGAAAGCCGAGTTTGATTCCAATCTTGTTCAGCATTTCGGTTTGACCTTTCAGTTTTTCAAAGATCGAGAGCCCCGTCACGAAGCTACCTTCGAGCAGACCCATTTTAAGTGCGACCGATTCAGCCGGGCCGCCGGTTTTTGGGTTGAACGGGTTGATAGCGCCCGCCAGATCAAAGGCGATCTTGAACGATTTAACTCCGCCGCCTTTTGACTCTTGCAGTTCAAGCACAAATTGCGTGGTAAGACCAATGTGGTTGTGTTTCTCGAGGTTTTTTGGGTCAATGTGCGTATCGCGCAGGTAAACGTTGACCCCGCTCATTTTGAGCGTCTGGCCAAGCGATTCTACATTTACCGTGAAGAAACCCTTTTCGATACCAATTTTACCCATCTTGATTTCTGTTGGAATCTCACGGATGTCAAATGGCTTCTCAGGTTCGTCTTTTTTCTCAGCAGCTTTTTTCGCTGCGGCTTTCTTATCTTCTTCTTTTTTTGCCGCAGCTTCTTCTGCTTCTTTTGCCAGCTCTTCTTTGGTTTTCGGTTTCAACAGCAGGGGCTGCAGGTTGTTGCCACCGTTCTTGCCGAGAACAATGTGAGCGACCGGCTCGGTAAAGAGCAGCGATTTGAGCTCAAACTTCTTGCCGAACGATGTGATGAGCGCGCCGATCGCTACCTGAAAATTGAACTTTTTGAAGCCGATCACCTGGTCTTTCATCGGCGTGCGCTCTGCCATCGGTTTCGCGACCTCAGCGTCGCGATAACCGATTTTGAAACCGTCAATGGTGATGCCAGAGAAAGCTGCCCAGATCGGCACAGAAATATCTTGTATCTCGACGCGTCCGTTGATGTTTTCTTCAATTTTGGTCGCGACGAAATCTTTCGTGACGACAACTTTAATGGCGATAAAGCCACCGATCATTACGACCAGCAGCAGCACGCCAAACCCTAATAGAACTTTTTTAAGAATTTTGAGTGATTTTTTCATAGGGGGAGACAGTCTCACCCTCGACACGCCGGTCAATCTTTTTCTTCGGCCAGCGCATCTTGCCTGAAAACTTCTGCCAGCTGCAGGCCTGCCTGATTCGAATAGTCGACAAACAGCTTCTCGTTGCCGCGATATTGCATCTGCGACCGCAGCGTCTCTTCATCGTGCTTACGAAATGTTTTCACCATCTGGTCGGCGCGCTTTTCGCTGAACCCCAGCTCGCGCAGCATCACATGCGCGCTCTCGAGGCTCGACGCGAGCGTCTCGCGCCTGAGGTCATCGACGCCTATATCGAGCAGCTCGTGCGCATGCGAACGGTTGCGCGCACGCACGATCAGCTTCAAATGCGGAAAATGCTGCCTCACGATGCGCGCGATGTTCACCGAAGCTTCGGGGTCATCGACTGCGAGCACGAATATTTTTGCATTGGCCGCGCCCGCCGCTTCAAGCAGATCAAGACGGCTCGCATCGCCATAATAAACTTTGCTGCCAAACTTGCGTACGGTCTGCACCTGCTCGTAGTCGACTTCGAGGGCTGTAAACGCAATTTCATTCAGCCTCAGCATACGGCCAATTATCTGTCCGTAGCGGCCAAAACCGGCCAGAATAACGGCGCTGCCTTCGTTGGGCACCTCGTCGAATTTCCAGGTCGACGCGGCAAAACGCGACCGCAAAAAACGCTGATTAAAGCCAAATACGAACGGCGTCGCCATGAGGCTCACCGCCACAACAACGTTTGCGAGCGCCGCGGTCTCGGGGGTAAAAAGATTCTTGCCCGCTGCTAATTTA
>JAKQXK010000201.1 GCA_029561505.1 Spirochaetota bacterium
TACACCGTCACGGGCGCTGAGATGCTCTATTTTACCGTGGTGCAGCACTGGGCCGGCGATATGACGCAGCAGGCGCACATCTGGTCGACGATCGGTTATAATCACGGAGACTATGAGAGTTATGCCGATGAGAAATATGGCACGCGCCAGATCGGTGGCAGCAACGCTGACAAGAATTACGAGAACTATGTAGAGAGCCAGGCTTATGCGAATTCATGGCAAAGCCGTTACAACCTGCCAGTCGGAAACATCAATCGGCTGCTGATGGAGCAGGTATTCAGAACGTACCATAACCGCCTGCGGTCGGGTTATGACATTCTGACCTCTTCAGATCGTGCTGTATGGACACGCGCCGGCATCTGGGCGGTGAGAAACGGCACAGCTGAAATGGCGATTATAACCGAAAAGGCTGTATTAGACCTGCGCAAATGCCGCAACGGTGCCGCGTGCACGAATAACTAAGCGCGCCTAAAGCCGCTCATGCCGTTCTTTCAGAAAAGAGATGAATCCTGCTATTGATTCGTCAAGTATCGCAAACACCTCTTCGAAAGCAGCACTCGTTTTTCCCCATGGGTCTGGCACGCCCAGACCTTTCTTGTTATCGGGCGAGAGACTGAAGTCGCGCATCAGATGCACCTTGGGTTTTGGAAAACGGAATTCAGCGATGAGCGAATCGCGGTTTGCGGCATCCATCGCGATGATGTAATCGAAGATTTCGCCGTCTTTGGCGTGCACGGGTCTGCTGCGCTGCTTTTCGATTGCGATGCCGTATTTACGCGCCACGGCGATCGAGCCGCTGTGTGGGGGTTCACCCTCGTGCCAGCCTGAAGTACCGGCTGAATCGGCGTCAAAACCCGGCTCTAAGCCCGCTAAGCGTATCTGGTGCTCAAATATGCCCTGAGCGAGCGGAGAACGGCAGATATTGCCGAGGCAGACGAAGAGCACACTCTGCATCGCGCTCAGAGGCCCGCATATGATGCGAGAATCGCAAAACCCGAGAGCACCTCACGGTCGGCTTCGACTTCTGCGTCGTCGGTGCGCCACAACTCATGAAAATAGCGGCATATGTTGGCACCCGCGGGCGAAATATAGGCTACATTTGACCCCGGCGCGGCGAAAATCGGAATCTGGCTGTCTCTGAATATTGCGGGCACTTCGAGCGTTTTGCCTTCATAGGTGACTTTTTCTGCGAGTAGGTGTAGCGCGTCGCTCTGCAGCGGAAAAACGCCGAGCGAGGTCAGTTTCATTTCGCGCGTATTCAGTTGCTGAATATTGCCTTCAAAGGCAGCGCGCGCTTTTGTGACGTCGTGAATGAAATAGCCGCTGGCCGTGTCGCGCGATGCGAAATCGGCGACGCTGTGCAGATTCGAGGTGTCGGGGTTAAGCGGCATGATTGGGAAAGGCAGAAGCGATATCAGACGTAAAGATTTTTACAGCATGGCGGCGCTTGCAGCAGAGGTAGCTATGGCAACGCATCAAGAGATCGAAGAATCTTCGCACGATTTTCTTGATTTCGAAAAACTGGTTCAGATCGGGGCCGCGGGTGAGCCCGTGCTGCCGGTCGCGGTGCAAGATGCCGAGAGTCTTGAAATGCTGCTGATCGCTTACGTTAACCGCGAGGCATTGCGGCTTTCTTTGAGCGAAGGGCGTGCGGTTTTTTATTCGACGTCAAGGCGTGAGCTCTGGCGCAAGGGTGAGAAGAGTGGTGATATGCTTGAGCTCGCAGAAATCAGGGTCAACTGTGAGCAGAATAGTCTCTTGTTTCTCGTGCGAAAAACAAAGCCGGGTGTCTGCCATACCAAAGACGCCTCTGGCCAGACCCGGCCGACGTGCTATTACCGCAAGATGACAGTTGAGGGTATTCTGGAAATGCTGAACTGACATGGCGGCGTTGCTCGGGCAGGTGCGTAATCACCGTTATGTGATCTTGCTGCTGATTGCCTTCACCGTTCTGGCGAAGGTGTTTCCGCTGCAGGTGCAGGCTGTCGAACCTTATACTTATGCCGCAGGGGTCGACGGCTACTATAATGTAGCCACGACTTTCGCGGCGGCGCAGCCCGGCACTTCGCTTCCCGATTTTTCGCGCTACCATCCGAATCACCCGCTGCTGCATCTGGCGGCAGGCGGCATTCATGATCTCACCGGTGTTGCCGGCATGACGATACTGAAAGCGTTCAACCTGATTTCGGCGCTGGCATGCATTCTTCTCATCTACACGCTGGTGGGCCAGCTCGGCTTCTCGCGTTCTGTCGCGTTGCTGACCGCTGCGGCGTTTATGACCATGTACGTCGTCTGGGTGGGGGCGCTTTCTGCCGAAGTGCATTTGCCTGCGATTGCCCTGCAGCTGATTTCAGCATCGTATCTGCTGAAATATTTTGCCGCCCCGTCGGGTGATCATCGTCTGCTGCGGCTCGCGACACTGTTTTTCGCACTGGCGACAGCAGTGCATCTGGCCGCATTCTTCTGGGGTTTTGCCGTCGCGGTGGCTGTGATTTCTCACCGCACCGAAAACCGCCGGCGTATTTGGTCAGAATGCGCGCTGATTTATTCAAGCGTGGTCTTGCTGGTCTACGCAGTGTTTCTTGTCGTGATCTTGAAGATCGACTCTTTCAGCCTGTATAAATCGACTATGTTAATCTACAGCCACCTGCTGCACGTGCGTTTTACTGGCGT
>JAKQXK010000213.1 GCA_029561505.1 Spirochaetota bacterium
CCGCACCTTCATTTTCGCTGGCAAAGCGGCTCCGGGTTATCACCGAGCTAAGCTGATGATACGCCTCGCGCATGCGCTTTCTTCATATATTGAGAAGAATCCTCTGATTCGAAAGCGCATACAGCTCGTCTTTTTGCCCAACTTTTCGGTTTCGCTCGCCGAACGCATTTACCCTGCCTCAGATCTCTCTGAGCAGATCAGCACCGCGGGCACAGAAGCCTCAGGTACCGGCAACATGAAGTTCATGCTGAACGGAGTCGTGACTTTCGGTACGCTCGATGGCGCCAATATCGAAATCGGTGAAGAGGTGGGCAAAGAGAACATTTACATTTTTGGCAAAACGGTCGAAGAACTGCGCAAACTGCAGCTCGATGGCTATAACCCGGCAGAAATGGCGAGGCGACCCGATCTGCGTGAGATTCTCGATTTCATAGAGCTATTGCACGGCGATTTTCGAGAATTCACTGACGCGCTGACCTATCAGGGTGACGGCTATTACCATCTAGCCGATTTCGACAGCTATTGGCAGGTGCAAGAGCAGATTATGGGCGATTACGAGAACTCCGCCGCGTGGATAGCCAAGGGTATTACCAACACAGCATGTTCGGGAAAATTCTCTTCTGACCGCACTGTGCAGCAATACGCGCGCGAAATCTGGCATATTATCGAATGATCTTTCCCGTAACCGGGTTTGTCGTGAGCGCCGCGGTGCAGCGGCGTCAGCAGCTGGCCATAGCGTTTCGCGCGGGCCGGGTTATCTTACGCGATTTCGAAGACAGCGCGCGGTTTCGCAGCACTCTGGCAATTGAGGCCGATGATCTGTTCACCACCAAGGCCGCATGGCTTTCTGAAGTGTTGCACCGGGTTCTGCTGCGAACCAGGTTTCAAGCTACCTTGCCGTCTGCGACGCAGAGCGCCGCTGCGTTGTTTCTCGGCGCGAAACCTGACGATGTTGATCTTGCACTCGTTGGCCTTCTATGGCTAAACAGCGCAAACCCCGTTCTGGCACCGCTCGCTGTTTGCTTTGCGGGCTCGGCAGAAATCGCTGAGCTGAATTTTCTCTCAAAGACCGCTGCGGGCAAGCGGCTGTTACAGTTGCTGCTCGACAACAGCAGCTCGGTCGATGCGCAGCTGAATGCTCTGGTGCTACACATGCCGGGCCTAATAACCGCAGATGAGCGGCAGCTGATGCGGCAAATCATGCGCTATGACCACGGCGCACGGTTCTCGCCTGGCGGGCCCGGCGACCCATTATACCGCCATGCGCTGACGGCAGGGGGCACGATCAGTCGCAGCGCCGATTCTCAGTGGATGCGCGAGCTTGTGCTCGTCGCCAAAATTGTCTCAGTGTGGCTGGCCGACATCACCCGCCGTATGGGCGTAGAGGTAAACCGGATCGACCAGATTCCCGAAGCCGAAATTGTACGCCTTGCAGACCTGGGGGTCACAGGTATCTGGCTCGTCGGGTTGTGGCAGCGAAGCCCTGCTTCGGCGCGCATCAAGACTCTCACCGGCGGCAAGAACTACGGTTCTGCCTATTCAGTGTTCGACTATCGTGTAGCGGACGAGTGGGGTGGCGATGAGGCGCTGCAAAGATTTCGTGCGGTCTGCGATCGCCACGGCGTTCGCCTCGGTTGCGATATGGTGCCCAACCACACGGGCATCGATTCAAAATGGATGCGCGAAAACCCCGACTGGTTTATGCAGACCGAGTCGAAGCCATTTTCAGGGTATATATTCGACGGTGAGAATCTTTCGGGTTATACAGAAAATCAGATACGTCTCGAAGACCATTACTATGAAAAATCTGACGCGGCAGTTGTCTTCGCGCTCGACCGCGATGGCAGACGCCGATACATCTATCACGGCAACGACGGCACCGGTCTGCCGTGGAACGACACCGCGCAGCTCGACCATACGAACCCCGAGGTGAGGCGCGCGATCATCGAGACTGCAGTTGCGCTTTCGCGCAATTTTTCGATTATACGTTTCGACGCCGCAATGACTCTGACGCGCGACCATTACCGTCGGCTGTGGTTTCCGCATGCAGATGAGGCGCCGGCGATTGCAAGCCGCTCGGCCTATACGCTGCCGCAACACGAGTTTGACGCGCGCATGCCGACAGAGTTTTGGGCAGACCTGGTCAGTGCGTTTCGTGAGCACAGCCCCGATACCCTGCTCGTCGCCGAAGCATTCTGGATGACCGAAATGTATTTCGTGCGGGTGCTTGGGCTTCACCGGGTTTATAACAGCGCCTTTATGCATGCGCTGCGCGATGAAAAAAATGCGGAGTTTGAAGCCAACCTGCGCGATTTCAGGCAAAACGATGCCGATACGCTGGCCCGCTTCGCGAACTACCTGAGCACTCCTGACGAAGAATCTGCTGCGTCGCATTTTACCCAGCCCGATAAATATTTTGGAGCGATGACTCTGCTTGCGACGCTGCCGGGTCTGCCGATGCTTGCGCCGGGCCAGCTTGAGGGTTACCGCGAAAAATATGGCATGGACCAGCAGGCTCCGCTGAACGCCGAGCAACCCGACGAAAATTTTGTAAGGCGGTACGGTGAGCAGATCGCCCCGTTGATGAAGCGCCGCGGTGAATTTGCTTCGCCCCATGCGCTGGCTTTTCCCGCGTGCAGCAAATCGAGCAATGTGATTGTCTATTTTGCAGGTTCAGTCGGGCGCCATCTGGTTGTGTTTAACAATTCAGCGCGCGGCGAAAGCGTGCGCATCGGCGGCGATGATTTTCTCGCTTGTTTTCCGCCCGAAGCACAGAGCTTGCAATGGGTTGATCGTATCGCCGGCCGATCTTCTCTCGTCACTCGCGATCACCTGCGTTCTGACGGGCTGCAGCTCGACCTTGCCCCTTACCAGACAATGGTGCTCACTGAATTTTCTGCGGCAGGCGAAAGCGTGGCAACGCCCGCCGCACAATACCCGACATTCGACAGGCGTTACAGCGGTGTCGCCGTACCGGTGAGCGCGCTGCGATCAGAACAGAACTGCGGCATCGGCGAGTTTCTCGACCTGAAACTGCTTATTGACTGGTGCGTGCAAACCGGTCAGACGATGATTAATCTTTTGCCAGTGAACGACACGGGTACGAACAGCAGCCCCTATTCGGCGCTGAGCGCCATGGCACTGCACCCTGTTTATGCGCGGCTCACCGAGTTGCCGCTCGGCGACGACCTCATGCACCGCGTGAGCGAGATGCGGCAACGCCATAACAATAGCGAGCGGGTCGCATTCACAGAAATAGTCTCTTTCAAAGAAGAGATCCTCAGGTTGTTTTTTTTGCAGAACCCGGGTGGTATTTTTGCTCAGGTACCGCACGAATTTGCCGAGCGGCGCTGGCTCATCGAATACGCTGTGTTTCGCACAATCAAAGAGGCGTATCAGGGCGCTGCCTGGTACCAGTGGTCGTCGGCTACCGCAATTGCGCCGCAGCTGCGTGCGGTCATCGAAACCCCTTCAGCTGCTACGCTCGATGCATACCGCGCGGCCAACGCCGACGCGGTGAATTTCTATATCTGGGTGCAATACCTGCTCGACGCGCAGCTCAGCGCAGTGAAGAAATATGCCGACGAGCGGCGTGTCTACCTTAAGGGCGATATGCCGATAATGCTCGAGCGCGACAGCGTAGATGTATGGCTGAACGGTGCGCTCTTTAACCACCACCTGCGCGCGGGGGCGCCCCCCGACATGTTTTCACCCGAGGGGCAAAACTGGGGTTTTCCCGTTTATAACTGGCCTGAGCACGAGCGCACAAACTATGCCTGGTGGCGCGAACGTATCGCGCAGCTCGCCCGTTTTTTCGCAGCGTACCGCATCGATCACGTGCTTGGCTTTTTCAGAATCTGGTGTATCGATGAGAATAACCGATCGGGGCTCGGCGGCTTCTATCTGCCGTCGCAGCCGCTGAACCGCAGCGCGTTAACCGCGATCGGTTTTGATCTGGCGAAGCTGCCCGCTCTCACGAGTGTGCCTGTCTACGCGCATGAACGCGGTGAATTGAACGTGGCTCTCGTTGAAAGTTATGGCGAAACTTTTCTGAACGGTACGCTTCTGCATGAAAAGGGCATTCATTCGCTTGAATGCAATGAGCGTCTCAAAAACGAACTCTTGCGCCGCTTGCACAACCGGTCATTCATTCAATTCGGCGAAGACTTCTACCCCGCCTGGAACTTCGCAGAAAAAATATCTGGCGCACCGCTGCTGAGCGATAGAGAAAAGGAGTCGCTAATAGAATTCGTTGCGGCGCAGCAGGCCGCCGACGCCCCGAGGCAACAGGCCCAGGGAAAACAGATTCTTTCGGTTCTGCGCGACGCATCGCCGATGTTGCCCTGCGCAGAAGATCTGGGTGTCGTGCCCGACTATGTCCGGCCGACGCTGGCCGAATTAAAAATTCTCGGTCTCAAGGTTTATAGATGGGAGGCCGAGCACAATATACCAAAAGATCCGCAGGGTTACCCTTATCTTTCGCTCGCGACAAGTTCTGTGCACGATTCGTCAAACCTGCGTGAGTGGCTTGCATCAGAACCCGCTTCGGTTACCGGCATGCCTGTCGCGGGTGGTCAGGCGACAGCTGACCAGGCGAGAGAATTTCTCGAGCGTCTTTACCGTTCACCGGCGATGATTGTGATGGTGCCGCTGCAAGACCTGCTGGCTCTCGACGAAAAGTTTCATGGCCCAGCGGCAGCCGAGCGCATCAACGTGCCTGGCACCGTCTCAGACTTCAACTGGACTTATCGTATGCCGGTGGGGTTAGAGGAGTTGCTGGGTGAGCAGAGGGTTGGCGAAGCTGTACGGCAACTTGTGGCGGCGCGCCCTGTGTTTCATTTGCCCCTGAATTAATTCGGGGGCAAATGAAATTTCTTATGTTCCATCACCGAGAATGCGATGCACTGCCCATTCGTACGCAGCCTCGTTTTTTTTCGCTTCAGCCCCGGTAAAATGCCGCGATGCAATCACGTAACCGTGGGTATAATCGATCAGCATGTCGCGCACGAACGTAGCCTCGTCGGCGTCGGGGCACTGGTGTGTTATTGCTTCGAGCAGGTGCTTATTGAAGGTTTCAATCGGCAGCAGAGTGTAATCTCGCTTGCCCATAAGATAAATCATGAGTTCAACATACTTACCCGAAATCGTACAATAATTTCCGAGTAAACGTATCGTATCTTGCGTGGCATCGCCAGTCGGTTTGTAATTGCCGGCCAGATCGCGGTAGGCGTGGGCAAGCGCAGCCGCAAGCAGCGCGGTGCGGTCGGGAAAATAATGGTAAATCGCCATCGGGTCGACGGCCAGCGCGCGGGCGAGCGCACGCAGTGTCATGGCTTCGACGCCCGATTTAGCACAGAGTGCCAGGGCGCTGCGCAATATCTTCAGGCGATCAAGTTTTGCGGCGAGCGGCCGACCGACTCTTTTCTGCTTCATGCACGCACACCTCAGGGCGCTGCGCGGGCAAGTAAAGCAGAATCATAAATCTACAGTGTAGAAATAATGGGCGTATTCTACATTGTAGAGTAAATTCTGTCCATATGAAAGTATCAGTCTATATCGCCGCGAGCGTCGACGGCTACATCGCCCAGAAGAATGGCGATGTCTCATGGCTGCACGATGCGCGCTATGCGATTGCAGGTCAAGATTTCGGGTATGCTGCGTTCATGAACGATGTCGACTGCATCGTCATGGGTCGCAATACATATGAAAAGGTGCTCGAATTCGACCCCTGGCCCTTTGCCGGTAAACGCGTTGTGGTGCTGAGCAGCAGATTGCTCAGCATTGACCAGTCTGGTGCCGAACTCTCGACTGAGAGCCCTGCGGTGTTGCTGCAGAAGCTCGCAGCCGAAGGCATAAAAAAGGTCTACCTCGACGGCGGCAAGACTATCCAGAGCTTTTTGCGCGACGGCCTCGTGAACGAAATCACCATCACGCGCATACCCATCTTGCTCGGCAGCGGCTTACCGTTGTTCGGGCAAATGGATGCGAGCGTGCATCTGCAGCATTCGAAATCTCACGCGTATGCCAATGGTTTTGTCCAGAGTACGTGGTTCGTTATGCGTTGAAGTCTGTTCGCTGTTAGGTTGCTCCGGCTTGCCCCCGAATCCCTTCGACTAAGCTCAGGGCAAGTAATTCGGGGGCAAGCGGGTTTCACGCAGCGTGAATTAAACCATTATGCCGCAACAGCGCATCGATCGTCGCGTCGCGGCCCCTGAAAGCCCGGTAAACATCAAGCGGATGCTCTGAGCCGCCGCGCGCGAGCACGGTCTCGCGGTAGCGTTTGCCGAGCGCGCGAATGGCGGCATCGTTGCCGAGGCCCGCCTCTTCGAAGGCAGCGAAAGCATCGGCGCTCAAGACTTCGGCCCATTTGTAGCTGTAATAACCTGCCGCGTAGCCCCCGGCGAAAATGTGCGAGAACGAGCAAAGAAATGCATCTTCGGGTAAAGGAGGTATGACCGTATATTCTTTTGCGATGCGCCGCTGCACATCGCGCACGGTTTCGCTATTTTTGGCTACGCCGACCAGAGTACCTCCATGTACGTCGGTCGGCTTCTGGCCATCCGTGGCCACGCCGACTAACGTACCTCCATGTACTTCATGCAATTCGAGATCGAGCAGCGAGAAATAGAGCTGGCGCAGCAGAATTGAGCCGGCCATGTAGTTCTTCGCTGCGATAATCTTTTCGAAAAGTGCCTGCGGCAGCGTTTCGCCGGTTTCGAAATGCCCCGAAATCTGGTCGATGACGCTGCGCTCGTACACCCAGTTTTCCATGAACTGCGAAGGCAGTTCGATAGCATCCCATTCGACATTAGAAATGCCCGACGCTTCGTATTCGTCGACGGTCGTCAGCATGTGCTGTAACCCATGACCAAATTCATGAAACAGCGTTTCGACTTCGGTAAAAGTCATGAGAGAAGGCTGCTGAGTGTCGCCTTTTGCGACCGGCGGAGTTCCATTGCACACGAGGTAGGCCACCGGAAGAGTGACATTACCCTCTGTCACCTCGCGTTGCCGGCAGACGTCCATCCAGGCGCCACCTCGTTTTTCGCCCGATCGGGCATAGGGGTCGAGATAGAACCCCGCAATCTTTTGACCCTTTGCATCGCCGACATCGAAAAACTGCACGTCGCTGTGCCAGACCTTGGGTTGCTGCAGCGCGGCGGCGATCTTGACGCCGAAAAGGTTTTCAGCGAGCTGAAACATGCCGGTCAGTACTTTCGGTAACGGAAAATAAGGCCGCAGCTCTTCGTCGGTAAAACTGTACAGTTCTTCACGGCGACGCTCGCTGTAGTAGGCGATGTCCCATAACTGCAATGCATCCTCATGTCCTTTTTGTTTTGCATATGCGGCGAGCTCTGAAAATTCGCGCGTTGCCTGCGGCTTCGCGACGCCCGCAAGGTTCTGAATCATTTCACGTACTTTTGAGGCGCCCGGCGCCATTTTTGCAGACAGCGACAGCTCGGCGAAGTTGGCAAAACCCAGAATTTTGGCTTCTTCTTGCCTCAGGCGCAGAATATCATCGATCACAGGCCAGTTGTTCCAGGTTTCAGAATAACCCGCGCCGCTTGCGCGCGCAAGACTCGCACGATATACCTGTTCGCGCAGGGCTCGGTTCTGCGCGTGTTGCAGCACCGGGTAATAAGAAGGATAATCAAGCGTCACGAGCCAGGGCCCTGTGGTTTCGTTGGCCTCGCTGTGGCCCTTCGCGCGCGCAGCATGTGCTGCGCCCGCCAGCCAGCTCTGTGGCAGGCCGGCAATTTCTTCGCTCTTCGTCAGAACAATCTGAAATGACTTGGTCGCGTCGAGCACCGCGTTTGAAAAGCGTGTAGCCAATGCGGCGAGGTCGCGCTGAATTTCGTTAAAGCGCTTTTGCGTTTCACCTTCGAGCGCAACACCCGCAAGGCGCGCGTCGCGAATTGCCGAGTCGACGATGCGCCTGCGGGCAGCACTCGAAATTTCATTCGCGCCTGCGGCCTGCAGTTTTTGCCAGTTTTCGAAAAGCGCCCGGTTTTGACCGATTGAAAGTTGAAATTCAACCACTTCAGGTTGCACCTCTTCGTGCGCTGTGCGCAGCGCGTCAGAGTTTTTGACTCCCATGAGGTGACCCACCGCGCCCCAGATGCGGTCGAGCCGGCGCGAAATGTCGCGCAGCGGCAACACAAATGTCTGCCATGTCGGCGTTTGCACAGTTTCGAGTTGCCGCAGTTTGTCTCTGCCAAGCCTTATGGCTTCGCGCACGGCGGGCACGACGTGCTCGGGGGTAATCGCCGAGAAATCGGGCAGTTCTTGCTGGTTGAAAAGAGGGTTATTGGTAATGGTATCTTCTTTCATGGTTCTCGTTGCGAATCAGAATTTAATGCAGTCTGTGTGTTTTGGCAACAAACCGGTGCAGAGGCTATGCCTCGCCGCGTTGCAACAACACAACCGACTGCGCGGTCAGCAGATAAATTTCGCTGAGGGTCTCACCATGCACCTGTCGCCCGGTGTGAAACAGTTCTCTGAAGTGCCCCACCGGCAGTGAAAACAGCACGTTTTCGGGGGCAGAGTTCAGTAACAGGCAATAGCTCTCAAATAGTATACCGAACGCGCGTGCCGGGTTTGCGGGCGCTTCAAAGACGCCCGGTTGGGTGACTTTCAGCAGTTCTTTGCGCAGTCTCAGGCAGGTTGCGACAAATTCGATCATGTCTTCTTCGCGCTGCGCCCACTTTATCCACGAAATTTCGTTGTCCTGGCAGTAGGCGTTGTTGTTGCCGAACTGCGTGTTGCCCATCTCGTCGCCTGCGAGCAGCATGGGAATATCTTGCGAGAAGATGAGTGTTGTGAGCAGGTTCTTGCGCAGCTTTTTGCGGCGTGCGCGAATCTGCACATCGGCAGTCTCGCCTTCGACGCCGCAGTTAAAGCTGTGGTTGTGGTTTGAACCGTCACGGTTGTCTTCGCCGTTCGCGACGTTGCGCTTCTGCTCATAACTCACGAGATCGAGCAGCGTGAAGCCGTCATGGCAGGTGACGAAGTTGATGACAGGTTTGCCGCGGTGCACCATCAGCACTGCCAGTTCAGCTGCAGGCTTTTCACCTTTCCAGAACTGGCGCGACGTATCGCGAAACACGTCGTTCCACTCGAGGTATGGCTGCGGAAATTTTCCACGTTGGTAGCCGTCGGGGCCTAAGTCCCATGGTTCGACGATGAGCTTCAGTGAACCGAGTACAGGGTCATCGACGATCATGCGGTGCAGCTCATGGTCGAAGTTCACGGTGCCATGTTTTCTGAACAGCGTCGGTGCCAGATCGAATCTAAATCCGTCTATGTGCATTTCATCTGCCCAATAGCGCAGACTTTCATGAATGAGCTGGCGAACCAGCGGTTCGTCGGTGTTCAGTGAGTTGCCGCAGTGCGTGTAGTCGAGGTAGGCGCCGGTTTCGTCGGTGGCGTAATAGACCGAATCGGCGAGGCCGCGGTAGCTGACGGCACTCGCATTTTGCGGCCCTTCGCCCGTATGGTTGTAGACGACGTCGAGAATAACTTCGATACCAGCGGAGTGAAGTTCGCGCACCATCGTCTTGAATTCGGTCACCGCATCGGTAGCCGCATATTCGCTTTCGGGAGCAAAATAGTTCAGCGTGTTGTAGCCCCAGTAGTTGTGCAATCCCTTGGCCTGCAGAAACGGGTCTTCGGTTTTTGCATGCACGGGCAGAAGCTCAAGCGTCGTGACACCGAGGCGCTTCAGGTGCGCAATGACCGCCGCATGGCCCGAACCGCCGTAGCGGCCGCGATCAGCTTCGGGCAAGCCGGGAAAATCAATCGTGAGGCCTTTGACATGCGCTTCATAGATGACCATGTCTGGCACCGCGATTTGAGGTCGCTGGTCACCTGCCCAGTCAAAGGCGGTGCGCACAAGGCCCGATACCGGCGCCGGCCAGAGTTTGTGTTTTCGCCATTCGGCCAATCGGTTCAGATTTTTGGCGAATGGGTCGCTCAGATGCTGCTTCTCACCATCGCGCTCAACTTCATAACAATACCAGAACCTGGCAATATCGCCCTTCACCGCGAGATGCCAGGTATCTTCGCTGTTGTGCATCGGCAGCACGTGGTCTGGCTTACCCGAATCTGAATAAAGACAAAGGTGCACCTGCTGCGCTGCTTTTACGACGACCGCGTAGTTTGTCACATCTTCATGGGTGCTGGCCCCGTAGGGCGATGCCGAGCCAGGGTGGGTGATCACGGCTGCATCAGTTTGAGGTAAGCTGCCGCTGCCTCTGTCCATGAAAAATCGGTGAGCATTGCATTCTGCTGCAGTTTCAGAAAATTCTTCTTATCATTTGAAATCATGGCGAGCGCATTGCGGATTTCAGCCAAAAATGCCTCGGCTTTGCTTTTGCGGTCATGGCCTGTGTACAAAAAGCCATTGTAGCCGTGCCGAATCGTGTCTTTGAGACCTCCGACTGCGGCGGCGATCGGCAGGCAGCCATAGCGCATCGCTTTCATTTGGCTGGTGCCGCAAGGCTCAAATTCAGAAGGCATGAGCATAACGTCGGCCGCGGC
>JAKQXK010000229.1 GCA_029561505.1 Spirochaetota bacterium
CTGATTGGCAGAAACAGCTGCAGAAGAACAGCGCGCCATACACATCGACGATCGTCTTTCTCGTGAGGGCGGGAAATCCTAAAAATATTCGTGATTGGAACGACCTGGTGCGCCCCGGCGTGTCGGTAGTGACGCCAAACCCCAAAACCTCGGGCGGCGCCCGCTGGAACTATCTTGCTGCGTATGCCTATGGTACACGAGGTACCTGGTTGCGCGAAGCCAAGGATGGCGAAAGCGCAAGTATGCTCCGCAAAAACACCAATTCCGATGCAAAAGCCAAAGAATTCGTCGCGGCGCTCTACAAAAACGTTGCGGTGCTCGATACCGGCGCGCGCGGTGCGACGACCACGTTCACGCAGCGCAAGATCGGCGATGTGCTGATCGCCTGGGAAAACGAAGCCTACCTCGCGGTAAAAGAGCTGGGTGCGGGCCTTGAGATCGTGACGCCGTCACTCAGCATTCTCGCTGAGCCTGCGGTTGCGCTCGTGACAGAAAATGCGCGCGCGAACGGCACGACCGAACTTGCGGGGGCGTACCTGCAATACCTTTATTCAGACGAAGGGCAAAACCTCGCCGGCCGCCACTATTTTCGCCCGACAAATGCCGCGATCGCAAAGCAGCAGGCATTCATCAAACCTCTGAAACTTGTAACAGTGGGCGACACGTTCGGCGGCTGGGCTAAGGCGAACAAAACGCACTTTGCTGATGGTGGGGTGTTTGATCAGATCTATGGAAAATAACCGGGCATGACTTTTCGCCAAAAAACGATTCTACCCGGTTTCAAGATTACCTTTACCTGGACTGTCATCTATCTCTCAATTATCGTTTTGATTCCACTCGGTGGCATGTTTGCGAAAAGTTTTTCGCTCGGTTGGGCCGATTTTGCCGAGCATGCTTTTTCAGAGCGCACCGTTGCGGCGCTGAGACTCAGTTTTTCAACGGCGCTCGCGGCAGCGGTCGTGAACCTCTTTGCCGGTTTCGTGATTGCCTGGGTTTTGACGCGATATGATTTTTGGGGGCGAAGGTTGCTCGACACTCTGGTCGATCTGCCCTTTGCCTTGCCGACTGCCGTTGCGGGTATCGCGCTGTCGACGGTCTACGCCGAAAATGGCATTTTAGGTTCACAGCTCGCCAAAGCCGGTATAAAGGCAGCTTATAACCCGACCGGTATCACTATCGCACTCATTTTTATCGGCCTGCCATTTGTGGTGCGTTCGGTGCAACCGGTGCTCGAAGACTTTGAAATAGAAGTCGAAGAGGCCGCGGCGAGCCTCGGGGCCACGCGCCTGCAAACGATCGCGCGGGTGATTTTGCCTTCACTGCTGCCGGCGCTGTTTTCGGGCGCGATCATGGCCTTTTCGCGCGCGCTCGGCGAATATGGCAGCGTCATCTTTATTGCCGGCAATATTCCGCTGAAGAGCGAAATTGCGCCGCTCATCATCATCACGAAACTCGAACAGCACAACGTGCAGGGTGCGACAGCGGTCGCGGCGATCATGCTGATGATATCGTTCACGCTGCTGCTGGTTCTGAACTTTTTGCAGATCAGGCAGAAGCGGAGGGCCGTGTGATCACGAGGTTCACGGGGCCCGACGCGGCACGGATGCCTTTCTGGCGGAGGGCTGTATGAACAGGATGTTCATGAAGCCCGCCGCGGCATGGACGCCTCTCTTGCGGAGGGCTGTATGAACAAGACCGCTGGAATTTCAGATCCATGGTGGCTCAAGTACAGCTTCATCGCGTTCGCGGTAGGATTTCTCAGCCTGCTGTTGCTTTTGCCGTTGTACGAAGTTTTTACGCAGGCTTTTGCCAAAGGCTGGGACTACTACGTCGAGTCTCTCACCGACCCGATTGCGATTGAATCGATTAAGCTGACGCTGATTGCTGCGGGTATTGCGGTACCGCTGAATCTCGTCTTCGGTGTCGTCGCCGCGTATTGCGTCGCGAAGTTTGACTTCTGGGGCAAGAGTTTTCTGGTGTCGCTGATCGATCTGCCATTCGCGATTTCGCCGGTCATTTCGGGGCTCATCTACGTGCTGATTTTTGGTTTGCAGGGTTGGTTCGGGCATGCGCTTGCCGGTGCCGGCATCAAGATCATCTTCGCGATTCCCGGTATTGTACTCGCGACAGTCTTCGTGACGTTTCCGTTCGTGGCGCGCGAGCTGATTCC
>JAKQXK010000309.1 GCA_029561505.1 Spirochaetota bacterium
CGGCGCGTCGCCCCCCTGGCCTTGTGACAACGAAACGTCGATGATTCTGTTGCTACCAGTCGCCGGGTGGGTGGTCAGAATCTGTAATGCCGCCAAACCGGCCGGCAGACCTTTAAGTGCTATATCGGCCTGTGCGAGCGTCTTGTCGGCGTTCGAGAACCGCGCCGTGACCTTCTGGCCATCGACGGCCAACTGCACCCCCTTAAAGGGTTGCAAAAAGAAACGCACCTTGCAGTCTTTGGTCTGCCCTTGAAGGCTGCAGGCGGCGGTTACGGGAACCGCACGCGAGGCAAAGACCTTTGGCGATTCGGCGTGTGAATAATGAGGATATACCACCGCGAGAAGGGCTGCAACGTATCGCAGCGGCAGGCTGAGGGTAAAAAGGTGGCGCATGTGGTTAATGCGAAACCGCAATTCGCGCGGACGAGGCAAAAATCAGGCGGTGACTTGGCCCGGGATTTGAGACAAACCGAATTAATCGCTCAAAGCTTTTCGGGTTAAATCCGACATAATAAAGGAGCCATGATCGAGCTTTCGCGCCTCAATGGAAAGGTTTTTTATCTGAACCATAATCTCATTGAGATTTTCGAGGCGACGCCCGATACAGTGATTAAACTCACCGATGGCACGAAATACGTCGTGCGCGAGAGCACGGCAGAGATGCTCGAGAAGATTATTGCCTTTAACCGGCAGATCTTCGCAGAAAAGTCCCGGGTGGATTAATTTTTCGGGTGATTGCCCGGCAATCACCCGAAAAAGGAGAAATATATGGCAGACGCAGAAGATTTAGACCAGGAAGACGGCGGTGAAGATAGTGTCGCGGCCCCGATAAGCTCTGGCCGCTCACGCATTGTTACGATTCTTATCTGGGTCGTCGCGGGGCTGATCGCGCTCGCGCTGATGTTTGTGATCTCTGTCATGGTGGCAAAGTATTACAAAAACGCCGACTTTCAGGAAACTGAAAGTATAACCATAGCGCCACCCAGCGCTCCGCCGGCGATCTTCAAGATTCAGCACGAATTTCGCGTGAACACTGCCGACACCGACGAGGCTCATTACGCACAGGCAACGATTACACTCGCATACGAAGGCGAATTGAATAAGATGCTCGACGCCGAGCTCGCCAAACGCATTCCGCAGGTGATACACATTATCAATATTATTCTGGGTGGTAAGCGCAAAGACGAACTTTTTACGCCGCTGCAGAAGCTGAATCTGGGTGAAGAGATCAAGAACCAGATCAATATGATCTTGCGCGACGGAAAAATTTCTGAGGTATTGTTCGAACAGCTGGTTGTCAGCTAATTTCGGTATGGAATCTTTTGGCTTAACAAATGTGCGGGGGTTGTTAAGAGGGTTACGGGGTAACTCTCTTAAATCAATCATCCGCGGAGGAACAAATGGGTGACGGTTCATTATCACAAGAAGAAATAGATGCGCTCTTGATGGGCACCGACGACATGGCGGCCCCCGCCGGTAAGGGTGGTGGCGCGGCTGTGTCTGATGGTGGTGGCTTGTCACCAACAGAGCGCGAGCTTCTGGCAGATGCGTTTAACGACGCGATGCAGGTCGCCGGTTCTCAGGCCGGTGCGATGGTCGGCAAAAATGTGCAGATCACCAACGCCCAGGTAGACGAAATCACGCCGGCGCAGATCGCGGCCGA